>NZ_CP098478.1:0-302592 GCF_023702675.1 Acinetobacter sp. C26M | reverse complement strand
AGTGATATTGCCTTGAACGGTATCTGCTGCAACCATATTGATGCCAGTAAAATCCGCCAATAGTTGCAGTACACGACGTACTTCAATATCTTGGAAATCTAAAGAGATTTTATTACCCGTATATGTTTGCGACTTAGCTTTAGTCGGAGACTTATCTTCAGGACGTTTCAAGCTAATCGTCAACTTATTTTCCGCTTGATATGCCATATATTCATAGCTACCCGCAGATTGAATAGTAATGACACCATTCCCCTTATCATTATAAGCATCAATACTCGCGACAGGTGTCGCAAAATCATTGGTATTTAAACGACGCGCTAAATGTGTTGGGATTTTATTACCAGCAGTACGCACCACAATCTTGCTGCCTTGCTGCTGCACATCCACTGGGGTGTTATTACCCAACAAATCAATCACAACCAAGCCTTCAGCTTGATTACCTCTTTGGAAACCAATATTGGAAACACCTTGTTGTACCTGTCGAACAGCGGCAGCAGGTGTATTTATAGTAGCAGGTTTGGCTGAGTTAATTTTAAGAACAAAGGTATTGCCTTCAACACGTGTTGTAAAGGCACCCGCATCTTTTAAATTCACAATCACACGGGAGCGTTGATCATCTGATGCAATGTCGATCGAGCTCGCTTCAGCAGTTGATACTGGAATCGAGTTTTGCTTGAGGCTCTGCTGAGCTTTATCAAAATCCAAAATCAAACGAGAAGGTTGCTCTAGCTGATATGCCTGTGGTTGTGGCGGTAGACCATCAAACATCACACGAATTTCCGTGCCTTGATCTGCCAAACTCATTGGTACAATATTGGTCATACTCACTTGCGCCGATGCAACTTGCATCACTGCGATAGCGACCGCACCCATAGAAAATTGACGGAATGCATGATTCATGGTCTTCGCTTCCCCAAATAAAGAATCTTTAAACTGTTTTTTCATTTTTATTCCCTTAATCTTACGGCGCTGGTCCAATTAAAACGAGTGTACGAGGTCTCTCGACATAGCCTTCTCGACCATCAGGTACAATCTCCACCAAATCGATTTGGGTTGGGCTAATTTTAATAATACGCCCTTGATTCATACCCAAATAACTTCCGACTTGCACACGTTCAATTTGACCGTCTGGTGTTTGAATCAGGGCAATCGTATTGCTGGTTTTACCACGCATACTGCCCTTCATATTCAATGATTCCAGCGCATAACTCTCTAAAGGCTGTGGCTGGCGATTAAAATTCGGATAAACCCGCTTACCCGCCATAATTTTCAATTCAGCGGCCAATGAACTTGGCATAAATGGGCTTTTAAGCTGATGTGCTGAATAGTTAAATAATGGCACAGGGGTAAAAACGGGTGCTGGCTCAATTGGCAAAGGTGGCTGATTACGAATTTCTGCCATCTTCTGATTCACTGCATCAATACGTGAATCACACCCCACCAAACTCGCCCCAATCAAGAAACCAAGTAATAATTTATAATTATTCACTACTATTTTCCTCCTTGCGCAGGTGGAGTAGTTGCTGTAGCTGCACCAGCAGCATTATTCGTTTGCTCATCTGCCCCAACATAACGATATGTTTTTGCTTTAACGGTATAGTTCACTACAGGAATGTCTGATTTTTTCTGTGTATCTGCTGTTGCTTCAACCGTAAAATCATGCAAAGTCACGATCCGAGGTAAAGCAGCAATACCCGTTACAAAAGCACCAAAGGCGTGATAATCACCTGTCGCATCAATACTGATTGGCTGTTCAATAAAGAACTCTTGCTTCACTTCATTCTCAAGACGAATATTTTTAAATTTCAGCCCAGAGTTCACGCCCGTTAAGTTAATGTCTTCAACCAAGCTTGGAATTTCTGTTTCTTTTGGTAGTTGCTCTAACTGTTGATTAAAATTGGCTTCCATTTCTTGCAATTGCGCTTGATATTGTTGCAAATTACGCAATTTTGAATCTTTTTCTTTAAATTCATTCAGCAAACTTTGTTCTTGAGCTTCTGCATTTGCAATTGATTCAAGCTGAGACTTAATCACCACAAAATAGCCCAATGCAGCAACCGCCAAGAAAACGAAAATCCAGCAGGTAATTTTGACCGATAACGGCCAACTGCCATAATTATTCATATCCAGCGTATTGAATTGCTGGAAGAATTGGTCTACCGTCATTTTCTTTTTCTTTGTAGCAACGGTGTCTTGATTTAAATCATCTGATTTATCTAATTTCATTTTGCCACCCCGACTACCCCTGATGCCGCTGCTTCTGACGTTGGTGCAGCTTCTGCAGTTGTCCCGATTTCACCTAAATCCACAGTGACAACAAAGCTTCCATAATTTTCCTCAACACGAGGCACCAAAGAACTTGCTGTTTTTTCTTTATTTTTATCTTCATCCACAGCAAGGAAGGAATTCATAAAGGCATTACGATACCAAGGCGAAGCTTCTAAATTACGTAGAAGTTCAGCCACCGTATTTGGACTTTCAGCTTTACCTTCAATCGTGAATTTATCCCCAGTACGCGTAAACTTGGTTAAATACATGGTTGGAGGAGTAACTCGAACCAATTCATCAACCAAACGCACAGTAACAGGCCGCTGTCCTTGCAAACCTTGAATCAGTTTCATGCGCTCAATAATCGCATTACGTCGTTCTTGTAATCCATCAAGCGCTTTCAACTGGGTATCTAAATTTTGGTTGGTACTGACAATCAGTTGATTGGCTTGTTCTTGATCATTCAATTTGTGATCAAAATACATCCACCCCGAAAAAACCGATGCAACCCCTAATGCAGCAACCCCAACACAAAATGCGACAAACTGTTTCTTTCTTTGTTCTCTTAGCTCATCACGCCAAGGGAGTAAGTTAATCTTTGCCATTAATCAAAACTCCTTAATGCCAAACCACATGCAACCATCAAAGAGGAAGCATCGTTTTCAATTTTTTTAATATCAATTTGGGGAGAAAAACCCATTTGTAGGAATGGATTGGCAATAGTGACGCGATAACCGAGTTTTTGTTGTAATAGCTTAGCTAGGCCTGGAATATTGGCATTCCCTCCAGCAAGTAAAATATGATCTATTTCATTGAATTGGGAAGATGAAAAGAAAAATTGAAGTGACCGCGCAGCTTGTTGTACGACGGCATCCAAGAAGGGTTCAAGGACCTCTGTGTCATAATCATCTGGTAAGGTTCTTTCTTTTTTGGCACGTCCAGCTTCTTCAAAAGAAAGACCATAGCGACTCTGAACATCTTGGGTTAGCTGGCGGCCACCAAACACTTGCTCACGTGTATAGATGATCTTGCCTTTTTGCATTACAGATAACGTGGTCATAGTATGACCAATATCTAAAATACCTACCGTGTTTGCGCCCATCGGTAATGTATCTGCAAACACACTGAAGGCACGTTCCATTGCATAGCTTTCAACTTCTGCAATTTTTGCAGTTAAACCCGCTAGTTCAAGCACTTCTACGCGCGTGTCTACATTCTCGGTGCGCGTTGCAACCAAGAGCACATTTACCCGGTTTGGATTGGCCAAACGATCAGGTAAAACCTCAAAATCTAGGCTCACTTCATCTAATGGGAACGGAATGTATTGCTCAGCATCCATACGAATTTGAACTTCTCGTTCTTCATCCGTCATGTCAGCATCCATCTCGATGATCTTATTAATGACCATCGATGTCGGCACTGCAATCGCAACATTCATGGTGTGAGGGTTCGCAAGGTTTACCACTCTCTCAAGTGCATCCCCTACCGCCTCTGGATTCAGTATGCTTTTTTCGACCACACTGCTCTCAGGCAATGGCATCACTGCATAACTTTCAACCCAATATCTACCGTTCTTTACAGAGAGCTCCAATAATTTAACAGTTGTCGAACTAATATCGACACCCGTTAACCCCTTATTTGGTTTACGATATAACCTGAGCACAGTACTTTCCTATTTATTTTTTTATCCCCAAAAATACAACACACTAATTTGTTTTGGTCTTTAATTGCTACGGATACAATAACTCATCTAACAATCCGCATGTCTAAAGGATATACTGACCACAATTAGTTTGCCATTCGCTCTTATTAAAACTTACTTATTATGAAAAAGCTATCCAGTTCTGGTATTGTTCGCCCATTTTTTTTGATCGTTATTATTATCTTAGTCTCACTTCCAATGGGATTTTATGGCATGTATCTCTATCTCGCACCTTCACTGCCAGATATGAGTTCACTCAAAAAAGCGCCTTTACTAAAACCTTTGCAAGTTTATACAGCAGATAATCAGTTAATTGCGGAATATGGCGGAAAATTATCAATACCAGTTAAGTATGAGCAGATTCCACCAACATTTATTCATGCTTTTTTAGCAGCGGAAGACTCATCCTTTTTTGAACATAACGGTATTAGTTTTAAAGGGCTTGGGCGAGCGCTAACTGAATCTGTTACAGGGTCTGATGTCCAAACTGGGGGCTCAACCATTACCATGCAGGTTGCAAAGAACTATTATTTAAGTCCAGATCGAACACTTCGTCGCAAACTAACTGAAGTGTTTTTGGCACGAAAAATCGAGCAAAACTTAACTAAACAAGAAATTCTAGCTGCATATGTCAATAAAATTTTCTTAGGTAAAAATGCCTATGGTATTGCTGCCGCTGCACGTGTCTATTACAACAAAAATATTGGCGAGCTAACCATAGCACAAATGGCAATGATTGCAGGTCTACCTAAAGCACCTTCAAAATATAACCCCGTAGTTAATCCAGAGCGTGCGCTTGAACGTCGTAACTGGATTTTAGGGCGTATGTTACAGCTGGGCTATATCAACCAAACCCAATATCAACAAGCAGTTGCAGAATCCATCAACTTAAATATGATTGATCGCTCAGTCAGCAACGTCTTTCCCTATGTAGGTGAAATGGTTCGCTCAGAACTGGTTGAACATTTTGGTGAACAGGCTGTTGACTCAGGTTATAAGGTATACACGACGATTGACAGTAATCGTCAACGTTATGCAGAGCAATCCATTCAAGATGGCTTAGAGGCTTATGATCGTCGTCATGGCTGGCGTGGTCCTGAAGCACATGACAAACCACTCAAACAATTTATTGCTTATGCAAACACTTATCCTGCCCAAGTAATCAAGGTCAATAACAATTCTTTTGATGCCTTGATGCAAGATGGCTCAACAGTAACGGTCAACTGGTCTGGAATGTCATGGGTTCGCCCGTACCGTAATGCCAATAGCGTCGGTGGAGCACCGTCGAACGCCTCACAAATTGTCAAAGTCAAAGATATTATTCGTCTACGTCCAAATGAAGGCAAAACGGTTTGGTCTTTGGTCCAAGTGCCGAAAGTCCAAGGACAGCTTATTGCAATTAATCCCAATGATGGTGCAATTGAAGCCGTTGTGGGCGGTTATAACTTTTATCAATCGAAGTTTAATCGTGCAATACAAGGTTGGAGACAGCCAGGTTCCACCATTAAGCCTTTTGTCTATGCGCTGGCTTTGGAACGCGGTATGACCCCATACAGTATGGTCAATGACAGTCCAATCACTATTGGCAAGTGGTCTCCAAGAAACTCTGATGGCCGCTATTTGGGTATGATCCCATTACGCCGTGCGCTTTATTTATCCCGAAATACAGTTTCTGTCCGTTTATTACAAAATGTTGGGATTGAACGTACTCGTCAATTGTTTATGGACTTTGGTTTACAAGAAGATCAGATCCCGCGTAACTATACTATCGCTTTAGGTACACCACAGGTACTACCAATTCAAATGGCGACAGGTTATGCCACTTTTGCCAATGGCGGCTATCGCATTCAACCACACTTCATTAAACGTATTGAAGATGCCGCTGGTAAAGTTATTTATGAAGCAAAACCTGACTATGCATGTATCCCATGTATTAGTAATCCAAACGCAAGTAAAGAACAGCAAACTGCTGAAGCAGAAAAAGATAAATCTAAAGACCAAGTAACCGAAGTTAGCAATCAGACTTTAGATGACGTGACAGCTGCTTCTGAAGCGCCAATATTGACCGCTGATGCTGTACAGACAGCAAAAGCCAATAGTGATTATCGTCAAGCACAACGTATCTTAAAATCAAGCTCAGCCTATGAC
Organism: Acinetobacter sp. C26M; assembly: GCF_023702675.1. Taxonomy (NCBI): domain Bacteria; kingdom Pseudomonadati; phylum Pseudomonadota; class Gammaproteobacteria; order Moraxellales; family Moraxellaceae; genus Acinetobacter; species Acinetobacter sp. C26M. The sequence continues at coordinate 296,474 of NZ_CP098478.1, read as the reverse complement.
ATGGCTAACATCTTACGTGATGTCATCCAGCATGGTACAGGACGAGCTGCACTTAAAATTGGTCGTGATGATTTAGGCGGAAAAACAGGAACAACCAATGATGCCAAAGATGCTTGGTTCGCAGGTTTCAATGGCAACTTAGTTGCGATTGCTTGGGTTGGCTTTGATCAGCCACGTACACTGGGTCGTCGTGAATACGGTGGTGTGGCTGCACTTCCAATCTGGACCAACTTCATGGGCAAATCTTTAAAAGATACACCATCTGCATGGGTCCGTTTGGATAAAGAAGCGAAAGATCCTATCTCTCGTGATAAGTTACAAATCCAGCAAAGCGAAGATAAAAAAGAGTATCGTGCTTCTCCACCATTGGCGCGCCCGCTTTATCGCCCTGCACCACCTGCACCAGTTCGCTCAACACAAAATGATTTTTCAGATTTACCTGGAACCACTCCAGTAACTGATGAACAACCGATTGTCCCAGCGAAAAAGCAGCCACCTGCAATGGGTTCAAATTCGCAGAATCCACCACCGAAAGAAAAGGATGGGATTGAGCATTTGATCAATCAAATCCAGTAAATAAAAATGAAGCCATCACATTGATGGCTTCTTTCTTTTCTGAAACAGATAAATTTGAAAGGCTGCTGTGGCCTCAAAAATCTGCGCTTGTTCCAAGGCTTTACGTCGCTCAGGATTGGCTTTGTAGGCGTAAGGGGTCATTGCAATCAAATTCTTTAACGCTTGCTGATCCAACTGCATTGGTGCTTCAACGATCTGTGCTTGCTTTAACTCAAACTGAGCATCCAGCTGCTGCACAAACTTCTCTGGCTCATGTAAATTGACTTGCTCAAATAGGGCTTCACGCAAATCATAGAGATGTTTCGGTGCAGGGGTCACAACAATTAAATATCCATCGTCACGCAAGACTCTGAAGATTTCATCTTGAGGAATTGGACTAAATAAGCTGGTACAGATATCCAGTGAGTGATCCTGCACAGGTAAGGTTGCACCTGTTCCAACCACCCATGTGACTTTTGAATTTAATTTTGCTGCGCGCTGTACCGCTGTTTTGGCAATATCCACCCCAATACACTGCTGGGTATGTGCTTGCATAGCACTGGTGTAATAACCCTCACCACAACCAATATCTAAAACTGCTTGAGGTTTAAGTTGCTGTAGAATTTCAACCACGGCTTGCTGCAAGGGCTGATAAAAACCTGCTTGCAAAAATTCACGACGCGCCAGCACCGACTCTGCGGTATCACCTGGGCTTTTGCTGTGCTTATGCTGCACCACATGCAAATTGACATAGCCTTGTTTAGCTACATCATAGAGATGCCCTTTTTCACATTGCCATGAGTTTTCAACCAAATTCAAGGATTGGCGACAAACAGGACACATCAACAAACTCATCTATTTTCTCCAAACATAAAAAAAGCTGGTCATCACCAGCTTCTTTCTTGAATCATGGTTTAACGTAATTTTAGCGTCATTAAGCCTAATACAACGAGGAAGATGGTAATAATCCAGAAACGGATCACTACTTGTGTTTCTTTCCAGCCTTGCTTTTCATAATGATGATGTAACGGTGCCATCAAGAACACACGCTTGTTACGCATTCGTAATGAACCGATCTGCAAGAATACAGAGATCGCTTCCATCACAAAGACACCGCCCATAATCGCAAATACGATTTCTTGACGAACCATGACCGCAATCGTACCCAACATCGCGCCAAGTGCCAACGCACCAACATCCCCCATAAACACTTGGGCAGGATGGGCATTGTACCAAAGGAAGGCCAAACCAGCACCAACCATGGCAGAACAGATCACCACCAGTTCAGAAGTATATTTTACATAAGGAATATGCAAATAATTGGCAAAACGAATATCACCAGATAAATAAGCAAATACGCCTAATCCCGCTGCGACCATGACAATTGGCATAATCGCCAAACCATCCAAACCATCCGTCAAGTTAACCGCATTGGATGCGCCATTAATCACCAGATAGGTAAATACAATAAATGCAAAACCTAATGGTACAGCTGAAAGTGGAATAGAAAGATTTTTAAAGAATGGAATCAACAAATCCAGCATATTGGCTGTATGTTCAATGCTATCTTGTTGTTTTGCAATTACGTAAAGGGCAATACCTGCACCTAAAGAAGCCACCGATGTCCAGAAAAATTTCTTGCGTGCGGGTAAGCCTGCATTGTCCTTATAACGGACTTTAATCCAGTCATCCGCCCAACCAACAGCACCAAATACGACCATCACTCCAAGCACGATCCAGACATATGGATTTGATAAATCAGCCCAGAGCAAGGTGCTAATCCCAATGGAGAGCAAAATAAGAATCCCACCCATGGTTGGGGTTCCCATTTTTTTGGCATGGTTTTCTGGCGCAAAAGAGCTCACCGCCTGACCATATTTTAATGCCTGTAATTTACGAATCATGACTGGACCTAAAACCAGTCCGATCGTCAAGGCCGTCAGTAAACTCAATAAAGAGCGCAATGTTAAATAACGAACAACCTGAAACGAACTGTTATAGTCCGCCAATTGCTCAAATAACCATAACAACATTTAAATTTTCTCCATCAAGTCAGCCATCAACGTTTCCATATGGGTATAACGAGACCCTTTAAACAGGAAACTCATTGACTGGGGTTGATGTGTTTGGACTAAATTAATTAAAAATGGCAATGCTTCTGCCTGTGTTACAAAGGCATGTAACTTTTCTGAGTGCGATGAACCTTGTTGCGCTGCTTCAGCAAACTCCCCCACCACAACCAATTGATCAAGCGGCATATTCGCCAAGTCTTGTCCAAGATCATGATGTTCTTGCCAGCTACTATCACCTAGCTCACCAATATCTCCCATCACCATGACTTTTAAGCCTTGTTGCTGCAACAAAACCTGTGCCGCTGCACGCATCGAAGTCGGATTGGCATTATAAGTATCATCAATAAAAAGGTGATTTTGATGTTGGATAAAGTTCAAACGCCCTTTAGCACCTTGCGCTTGCTCCAAACCTTGCACAATGTCATCCAAAGCAATACCAAGCGCGAGCGCAAATGCGGTCGCTGCCGCTGCATTCTGCACATTATGTGCCCCTGCAAATGGCAAATTCACCGCACGTATACCTTGTGGTGTATGCAAATTAAATTGTGCCGATTGTGGGTGTAACTGCAACTCTGTTGCATAAACATCACCACCTTCACCAAAACTCAAGATCGGATGTGCTTGTGCATTTTGACGAATGGTCTCACTAAAATCATCTTGTGCAGGGACGATTGCAGTGCCTTGAGGCAAAATATGCGCATAGATTTCCGATTTAGCACGGGAAATGCCTTCGCGCCCACCAAACTCACCCAAGTGTGCGGTGCCGATATTCAAAATCCCTGCCACATGTGGTTGCACCAAATTCGAGGTGTAATCAATTTCACCTTGATGGCTGGCACCCAGCTCCATCACAGCATATTGATGTTCTGGGCGCAGCTCTAGCAACATCATTGGCACGCCCAAATCGTTATTCAAGTTACCACGGGTAATTAAGGTGGGTGCCAAACCAGATAAAATACTGCCCAACATTTCTTTGGTCGTGGTTTTGCCACTACTGCCTGTTAAAGCAATCACCTTAAGTTGCGGATTCTGCTGACGACGGTAAGCACCGAGTTGCCCCAAAGCCAAACGGGTATCTTTTACAATCAGTTGTGCAATATCTGCATCGATTGGATGTTCAACAATAGCGATCTGACAACCTTGCGTTGCAACTTGCGCGACAAAATTATGCGCATCAAAACGCTCACCTTTTAAGGCAAGGAAAGCATCGCCTGCTTCTGCATGACGTGAGTCAGTTAAAATACGTTTAATTTCACCTTGTGGAACATTTTGCTGAAACCACTCACCTTGGGTCGCTTGTTGTAATTGTTCTGCGCTCCAAGCTTGTAATGGAACGGTACTGGTGGTTGAAGTATGCATACGCTATTTACCTTTTAACCTTATTATTGCGCAAGATAAGCTGAATCGACAGAATGTGGTTGTGCATCAATCGCAGACTGTACTTCAACTACATCATCAAACCAGTGGCGAACTCCATCAATTTCTTGATAGTTTTCATGACCTTTGCCTGCAATCACCACAATATCACCTGCTTGAGCCTGAGCCACTACAAATTTAATCGCTTCACGACGATCATGAATTTCATGCATCACATGTTCCGCAAAATGAATCCCTTGTTTCATGTCTGCAAAAATCTGTTCAGGATTTTCAGTGCGTGGATTGTCTGAAGTTAAAATGATAGGATTGGCATGATCTAAAGCAGCTTGCGTCATCAATGGACGCTTACCGCGATCACGATCTCCACCACACCCAAACACCGCCCAAAGCTGTCCTGTGACATGACGCTTTAAGGTCGTCAATACTTGAATTAAAGCATCAGGGGTATGTGCATAATCCACTACAAATAAACGATCTGCGTCTTGGATCACTTGCATACGACCCGGTGCACCTATGAGCTGAGGTACAAACTGAACTAAATCAGCCAAGGCAAAGCCGGCATACTCTGCTGCAATCAAGCTCGCCAATAAGTTCTCAACATTAAAGTGCCCAAGTAATGGGCTTTGTACTGTATATGTACCAGTCGGACTGGTCAGTGTAAAACTTGCCCCACTGAGACGATACTGCAAATCCTCAATATAATAATCCGCTGTCGTTTGAGTTAAAGAATAAGTCAAAATTTTAGGTTGTGCGGGATTAGCCTTCGCAGCATCTACCATTAGATATGCATGTGCATCATCCAAGTTAATCACTACGGCTTTTAAGGTCGTGAATTTGAATAATAAGGCCTTGGCTTCAGCATAAGCCTCCAAAGTACCGTGATAATCCAGATGATCACGACTTAAATTACTATAAACCGCGATTTCAAGGTCGCAGCCGTTCAAACGGCCTTGTTCTAAACCATGTGAGCTGGCTTCCAATGCGACAAAGCTCGCCCCCTGTTTGGCATAGTCATGTAGGGCTTGTTGTAATTGTAAAGCGTCTAAAGTGGTATGTGTTGATGGGGTTAAATTCGGCAGAATCCCATTCCCCGTGGTCCCCATCACAGCGCAACCTTTACCTTGTGAACTAAGCAATTCAGCAATCAGACGCGAAATCGTGGTTTTACCATTGGTTCCCGTCACTGCAATACCGCGTAAGGGCTGTACAGGATCAACTGCTTGCAAAAATTGCTTTTGCCATCGGCCCATCAAATAACGCACATCTGGACACACCCATTCATTCTCGAAACCTAAAGCAGTCTCACTAATGATCGCCAATGCCTCAGCATCTATAGCATTCTGGGCAAATTGACGTGTTTTTTCAGGTTGGCTATAACTACTCAGAGCAATAAAAATTTGCCCTTTCTCAACCTTACGACTGTCTAGACAAAAACCCTGAAAAGGCTGTGTATACCAAACCGCATCGATGTTGATCGGATGTATCTGTTGAAAACTAATCGACATAATCTACCTACGGATTGGATTTTATAGAAGTATCTAGTGGCTTATCTAAAGGCACATTCAGTAACCGTAAGGACTCTTGCATGATGCGTGCAAACACAGGCGCTGCTACCAAACCACCGTAGTAGCGACCTTGTGGGTTTTCAACCACCACAATCATAGCCAAACGCGGATCACTGATCGGGGCGACGCCTGCAAACAGTGCACGATATTCACTATTTGAATAGCCTTTACGGTCTGCACGTAATTTATGTGCCGTCCCTGTTTTACCGCCAACACGATAACCTGGGATTACAGCTTGTTTCGCGGTTCCACCTGGCATGGTCACTTGTTCAAGCATAGTCAGAACTTGATCAGCAATTTTAGGTGCTAATACTTGCGTACCCTCAGGGGCCTTGTCTAACTTACGCAAGCTCAATGGCATTTGTACACCATGATTGGCCAACATGGCATAACCTTGTGCAACCTGCAGAATGGTTGCATTCAAACCATAACCATAAGCCATGGTTCCCAACTGAGATGGGTTCAGTTTATTGCCAGAATAAAGCAAACCAGCACTTTCACCCGGGAATTTCACCGCTGAACGATGACCAAAGCCTGCACGTCTAAAGAATGAAGGCACAGTATCTTTTGGTAGAGACAAGGCAATTTTTGCTGAGCCGACGTTCGAAGATTTAATAATGACGCCTGAAACTGTTAATGCACCGTAGTTATGGGTATCACGAATAGTATGCCAGCCTAAGCGCATTGAACCCGGTGATGTATTCACAATAGTATTAGGTGTATATTTACCGCTTTCCAAAGCAGCAGCCACAGTAAATGGTTTCATGGTTGAACCAGGCTCAAACATGTCAATCGCGCCACGGTTACGCATCGCATCTTTATTACCAAGACCATTTTTATCATTCGGGTTATACGACGGCCAACTGGTCATCGCCAAGATTTCACCCGTTTTAACATCCACTGCAATGGCCGTTGCTGAACGTGCATTGTTGGCAACACCCGCAGCGGTTAACTCCCGATACATAATATATTGCAAACGAGAGTCGATACTCAGGGTGACATTCTCACCAGATTCAACTTCTTTAATTACTTCCGAGACTTTAAGGCGATTCCCTTTTTTATCTCGGATAATTTTTTGCTCACCATCAACGCCTGACAACTGTTTATTCAGTTGCATTTCCAGACCTTCAATCCCCATCCCTTCACTATTGGTCAAACCAATAATCTGGGCATTCGGTTGCGGTTGCGGGTAGTAGCGTTTATAACTTTTCTCGGCGTAAACACCTTGGAAATTGCGTTTGGTAATTAAGTCTGCTTGCTGCGGTGGAATTTCTTTTTGCAACACCAAATAGCGTGAACGCGGACGCGCCTGCATTTGTTTCTTTAAATCTGCACGATCAACACCAACAACATCTGCCAATTCATCTAGGTTCAGATTCTTATCGGGCAATTGACGTTTTAATTTACGATTATTCGGATCTTTTTTGAGTTCTGCTGTGATGTCATCAAACTGCTGTTTGGTTTCCCAATAATCTCGTGGGTCAATCACGATTTTCATAATCGGGGTGCTAATCGCCAAAGGAACACCGTGGCGATCACTAATCACGCCACGCATCGCCTCAAGTCGCTCAGTCCTTAAAATGTTGGCATTGGCTTTATTTTGTAAGAAGTCTTTATTGACTACCTGCACATAGAAAGCACGCGCAATCAGCACAACAAAGCACAGCAGTACTGTGCCCCAAAGCAAATAAAATCGCCACATATCTAAAGCAAGGGTGGGTCTTTCAGAAATGGACTGCTTTTTTTTCCGTATTGGTTTGCTTCGCTTATCTGCCATACAGCATGCCTTATTTATCTTGCTTTGAAGTCATAGGTAAAGAAATCACGACCGTCTGCGTCGCTGGTGGTGAGAACATACGGAGTTGCGTTACTGCACGCGAACCAATCTGTGCAGTTGCACCAAAGGTTTGCTGCTCAATCAATAAACGCCCCCATTCTGCGTTTAGATCATCTCTTTCACGCATATATGCACTCAAGTCACGATAATCATGACGATATTCAAATACCTGAAATACCACCATCATTGCACTTGTGAACACCAGTGCAACAAGTACAGCATAGACAGCAAGCTTTTTCAGACCTTTTTTGCTGCTTGCTACTACATCGCCATCATCATTGTTGTTATTCATTGTTAGCCTTTTTGCTCTAAACGCTCTGCCACACGCAACCATGCACTACGTGAACGAGGATTTGCTTTTACTTCTGCTTCACTCGCACGAATACGAGAAACTTTCTTTAAACGTCGAGTATCAACCTGTGCTTGGGGCATACCCCAGCCTGAATCTTCAGGCAAACTCGATTCTTTTTGAATAAACTGCTTAATTAAACGATCTTCCAAAGAGTGAAAGCTAATCACTGCCAACTGCCCTGTTGCCTTTAATAGGTCTACAGCTTGCGGCAAAAAAGTCTCGATATCATCAAGTTCTTTGTTAATCGCTATGCGAATCGCTTGGAAGGTACGCGTCGCAGGATGCTTATGCTTTTCCCACTTTGGATGTGCTGTTTTAACCACTTCTGCCAATTGTGCTGTTGTGGTCATTTCACCCGCTAGTTTAATCGCTTTGGCAATACGACGGCTATAACGTTCTTCGCCGTATTGGTAAATAATATTTGCGAGTTTTTCTTCTTCTATTTCAAGCAGCCATTGCGCAGCCGTTGGACCTTGTGAATTGTCCATACGCATATCGAGTGGCCCATTTTGCATAAAACTAAAACCACGCTCTGCCTGATCCAACTGTGGTGATGAAACCCCCAGATCAGCCATAATGCCATCAACTTCATGAATGCCAATGTTAGCGAGTTCTTCTTGAATATCAGCAAAACTGGCATGAATAATTTTAAAACGCGGATCTTCTTGTTCTAATTGTGCTGCAACCTCAAGGGCTTGTGGATCTTTATCAAAGGCATAGACGCGCGCATTGGCATCCAATTTTGAGAGTAATAACTTGGTATGCCCACCACGACCAAAGGTCGCATCGACAAAAATACCAGTATCGCGGCCTGCCAATACGCCATCAACGGTTTCATGAAGTAAGACAGAAATATGCGACATAAGAAATGAATCAACAGCTAAAAATGTAACTGCACATTATCACCTTGTTTTATGCTAGCACCAAACGACTTTTTGTAGAGAATTCTTAACTTTTCATAGATAAAACCGTTTTCTTAACATTTTTCAGTCAATAAAAAAGCAAATACCAACGGCATTTGCTTTTCCAACTTTGAGTATATGCTAAATGTGAACCTAATTTATGGTTTTTCCGCATAAATTTGATCAAAAATCGCACCATTCACAAAATGGGTTTTTTGTGCTTTTGCCCAACCACCAAACACGTCATTAATTTTGAAAAGTTTAATCTTTGGAAATTGCTGCGCATATTTTGCTGCCACTTGCGGGTTACGCGGACGGAAATAATATTTCGCAGCAAGATCTTGTCCTAAAGGTGAATAAAGGAAATTTAAGTAACCACGTGCCAACTGACGATTACCATTTTTATCTACAGTTTTATCAACGATGGCAACCGAAGGCTCTGCCAAAATGGAAATCGATGGATACACAATTTCAAATTTATCTTTACCCAAACCTTGAGTCGCCAATAAAGCCTCATTTTCCCAAGACAACAGTACATCACCAATGCCGCGCTCAGCAAAAGTGGTGAGTGATCCACGTGCACCAGAATCCAAGACTTTGACATTTTGATAGAGTTTTTTTACCAACTCACGTGCTTTAGTATCGTTACCACCAGGTTGTTTGAGTGCATAACCCCAAGCCGCCAAATAAATCCAGCGCGGTGCACCACCTGTCTTCGGATTCGGGGTAATGATTTCCACACCGGACTTGGTCAAATCATTCCAGTCACGGATATTCTTTGGGTTGCCTTTACGCACCAAGAACACCACAGTTGAAGTGTACGGTGCTGAATTGTCTTTAAATTGTTTTTGCCAGTCCTTACGGATTAAACCTGCATTGGCAATTTCATCAATATCATTGGCCAATGCGAGCGTTACGACGTCTGCCTGCAAGCCATCGATGACTGAGCGCGCCTGTTTACCCGAGCCACCATGCGACTGCTTGAAGTCAACATCTTGTCCTGTTCTTTTCTTCCAATATTGCCCAAAAGCCTGATTATATTCTTGATAAAACTCACGTGTTGGATCATAAGACACATTTAAAAAAGTAGTCGCTGCTTGCGCCACACCATTTAGGCCCAAAGCCAACAATGCCGCTGCTAAAACTGTTTTCATTTATTGTTTACTCATTTCGCCCCATTTGTCACCACTATATTTCTTTAAAAATAATTTACAATCATATAGTTATATCAATAAATTTATTACTATTCTGTTTTTAAGATATAGCGATGACCCGCATTTTTGTATTAAAAAAATACTCAGTCTATTATTTTTATGGCAAAATGAGAAAAATTATCATTCTCCACTTTTTCTACACATTTGCTTGCTAAATTCAGCTTGTACATAAAGTAGCCACTTTGCTATAAATACATGGCAATATGTGTCAAATTTTAAGATTTTTTGTAAAAAGTGTGACGTAGTTATGCTTTTTTATTAAGATTTATGTTTAAATCGTATTATTAAAGCAATACTATAGTTGTTTGGTTAGTCTTGTAGACTCAAAATCATGAAGGGGATGTGAGCAATGCGAGCATTAAAATTGAAAAAAGCCCTAGGCTTAAGCTTATTTTTAGCAGCTTCTGTTCAAATGGGACATGCGGCAGCAATCAAAGAAAGCAATAACATAAAAACGATTGATAAATCTTCTTCAAGCCTGATTGTTAAAGCGCTTGATCAGCAAAAACGTAATACAGGTTTATTGCCATCGTCTGACGATGAGTTAAAGATGTTGAATACGATTCGTACCACACCAACGCAAACCTTTTTCGCAAGCCAACATGAACGTTTTTCACGCTTCGTTCAAACCATATTCCAGCCACACACTTCTTAAACTTTAAATATGTGCCCCTTCACATGTTTAAATGAAGCCTAGTCATGCCGTGACTAGGCTTTTTCGTTATAATAGTTTCAATTTAAATTTAAACTCCGATCATTTATGAAAGTCCGTACCCGTATTGCGCCTTCTCCTACAGGTTTTCCACATGTAGGCACAGCTTATATTGCATTATTTAATCTATGTTTTGCCAAACAGCATGGCGGTGAATTTATTTTACGTATTGAAGATACGGATCAACTTCGCTCAACACCTGAATCTGAAAAAATGATTTTAGATTCTTTACGCTGGTTAGGTTTGAACTGGTCAGAAGGTCCTGATGTAGGTGGTCCACATGCACCTTACCGCCAATCAGAGCGTATGGGGATTTATAAGCAATACGCCTTGGATCTGGTTGAAAAAGGCCATGCTTTCTATTGTTTCGCAACCGCAGAAGAACTTGATCAAATGCGTGCTGAACAGCAAGCACGTGGTGAAACACCGAAATACGACGGTCGTGGTTTAAAACTCTCACAAGAAGAAGTACAACGTCGTCTTGCTGCGGGTGAGCCCCATGTGATTCGTATGAAAGTACCAGAGGAAGGTATTTGTAAAATTAATGACTTACTTCGTGGTGAAGTTGAGATTCCATGGGCGCAAGTTGACATGCAAGTGTTATTAAAAACTGATGGTTTACCAACCTATCATCTTGCCAATGTGGTCGATGACCATCTAATGGAAATCACCCATGTCTTACGTGGGGAAGAATGGTTACCATCTGCACCGAAACACCAATTGCTGTATCAATATTTTGGCTGGGATATGCCAACACTATGCCACATGCCATTGTTACGCAACCCAGATAAATCAAAGTTATCTAAACGTAAAAACCCAACCTCAATCAACTACTATCGTGACATCGGTGTACTACCAGAAGCCTTGTTGAATTACTTAGGTCGTATGGGGTGGTCAATGCCTGATGAACGTGAAGTCTTCACCTTAGAAGACATGATTCAAAACTTTGATGTACAGCGTGTTTCACTGGGTGGACCAATCTTTGACGTTGAAAAACTCAACTGGCTTAATGGTCAATGGATCAAAGGATTAACGCCAGGACAACTTCTAGATCGTTTATTGGCTTGGAAAAGTGACCGCCAAACTCTGGAAGATATCGCAGCAGCGATTCAACCACGTATCAATTTGCTCTCTGAAGCCGTCAATTGGGCTGGTTTTTACTTCAACCATATGCCACAAATCAGCAAAGAGCAGTTTGAAAGCAAAAAATTGACCGAAGAGCAAGTCCGTCAGAGCTTACAATTCGCCATTTGGCGTTTAGAAAGCCAGTTTACGTGGAACAATGACACGGTCAGCCAAACCTTAATGGACTTGGCGAATCAGATGGAAATCAAATTACGTGATTTCATGCCAGCTTTCTTTATTGCGATTGCAGGTTCAACCAGTTCAACGCCTGTCATGCAATCGATGGTTACTCTCGGCCCAGATTTGACTTTTGCACGTTTACGTCACGCCCTAGAACTTATTGGTGGACCAAGCAAGAAAGAGCTGAAAGTTTGGGAAAAGTTAAATGAATCACTAAAATTGCCGAAAAATGATGCAAATAGTGAGACTTAATTCAGTTTAATGATTGACGTGTGAGCGCATTCCCCCTAATATTGCGCTCACACATTCTGGGGTCATAGCTCAGTTGGTAGAGCGCTACAATGGCATTGTAGAGGTCAGCAGTTCGATCCTGCTTGGCTCCACCAGATTCTCGAAATTGCAATGCTTTTCCGAGATGACAGCTAGACTTTAACCCATTTATGTGTTGCCTCATCTGTCCCTATCGTCTAGAGGCCTAGGACATCGCCCTTTCACGGCGGTAACCGGGGTTCGAATCCCCGTAGGGACGCCATATTCTCAAATATAATAATTATATTTTTCTAATAATCTTTCTCAAGCAGATTGCACATTTTCGAATTTTCCATAAAATAGCCGCTTCTCTATGCTTGGACAAATTGTCGTATGCAATCTTCCAACTCAAATGCGAACTCAGAACCTACAACGCTAAAACGTGCCATGAGCACTCGCCATTTAGTCATGCTTTCTTTAGGTGGCGCAATTGGTACTGGCTTGTTTTTAGGTTCTGGCGAAGTTATCGCTCAAACCGGTCCTGTGGGTGCAATTATTGCCTATGTTTTAGGTGGTTTAATTGCTTATATGGTCATGCTCTGCTTAGGTGAGCTTGCAGTACACATGCCTGTTGCTGGATCTTTTGGTGCATACGCTCAAAAATATATTGGTCCAGGCACAGGTTACATGATTTCTTGGGTTTACTGGCTGACGTGGACCGCAACTTTAGGTACAGAATTTACCGCTGCCGCCTTGCTGATGCAGGAATGGTTTCCACACATTTCCATGTGGATTTGGACCATCATCTTTGCTGTCACCATTTTGGGTCTAAATCTCACCTCAACCCGAATGTTTGCCGAATCAGAATTCTGGCTCGCACTGGTTAAAGTTGTGACTGTAATTGCCTTCATCATTTTAGGCTTGTTGGCAATTTTTGGTTTGATCTCATTCAATGGCTATGAATCGGCACCGTTATTCCACAACTTAACTGCTCATGGTTGGTTCCCGCAAGGGCTTATTCCGATCTTTACCACCATGTTGATTGTAAACTTTGCCTTTTCAGGTACAGAGTTAATTGGTGTTGCGGCAGGTGAAACCAAAGACCCTGCTGAGAATGTTCCAAAGGCAATCAATGCCGCGATCTGGCGTTTATTGATTTTCTTTGTCGGTACGATCATTGTGATCAGCGCGCTATTACCATTCCAAGTCGCGGGCTTAGGTGGTGAAGGGGTGAGTAGCAGTCCTTTCGTGACGGTATTTAACTACATTGGTATTCCTTATGCCGACGACATTATCCGTTTCGTAATTATTACAGCATTGCTTTCTGCTGCAAACTCAGGTCTCTATGCTGCATCACGTATGATGTGGTCTTTATCCGATCAGCGTCAGTTACCAAGTGTATTCTCGCGCTTATCAAAAAGTGGCACGCCGATCATTGCGCTTGTTGTCACCATGTTTGGTGCGATTCCGGGTCTGTTATCAGAACACTTTGCCCCTGAAACGATTTTTAAGAATTTATTGGGTGTTGCAGCATTCACCATGGTCATCGTGTGGATGAGTATTTGCTGGAGTCAATTTAACTTTAGACGCCAATGGTACAAGGCTGGTCATACCGCAAAAGATTTAAAATTTGCTGCACCGCTTTATCCTATCGTGCCCATCTTAGGCTTTATCTTCTGTTTTATTACAGGGTTAAGTATGGCAGCAGATCCTGAGATGCAAGCAGGCTTTATCGGTTGTTTGCTGTTTATTGCTGCATGTTATTTGAGCCATTACATTTTTTACCGTAATCGCAAATAAATAAACCCCATAAAAAATGCAGCTTAAGCTGCATTTTTTATATCTATAAAAATATCGTTTTGTTTTAGTTTTTTCAGCTTAACTGCTTATTTTTGATTGTTTATTCTACAACATGTTTTATTTTTAGACACTTATCCACTTTTTTTAGATTTTCTTCAGAAAAGTGTTTGACACCCTATCTAATTCGCCCTAATATACGCCCACCTCTGAAACGTCCCTATCGTCTAGAGGCCTAGGACATCGCCCTTTCACGGCGGTAACCGGGGTTCGAATCCCCGTAGGGACGCCACTAAATTCGAGGAAAAGCAAAGGTTATAATTATCTTTGCCGAGAATTTAGGCCTAGCGATCAATATGTTTTACATACGACGCTCAGGTAAATTTCCTCAGATATGTCCCTATCGTCTAGAGGCCTAGGACATCGCCCTTTCACGGCGGTAACCGGGGTTCGAATCCCCGTAGGGACGCCAAATTCTGAAAAAGCCACTGCATTGACAGTGGCTTTTTTATTGCTTATTCGCTACCAATACCGACCTGAACTTCTAAACGTCCAGATTGCACACGTAGACCACGAATCTCAAATTGATCAACCAACTGTTGGACCAATTCACGACTTTCCTGCAAGATATTCAAACCTGGTAAAATACTAAAATCAGTTAGACTTAAGAGCTTATCTACCATCCACGAACGGTTATTAATGAAATCAATAAAACCAGCTTCTTCAAGGTCGATATACCACAAGCGATGCCCTTCTTTTTGAATTCCAGGTACATCACGAATCAAATGATTGATCAGGAATGGGATCGGTAAAGAATTAATTAATTCAAAACTGACATTTCCAACGCGACGTGCTGCCCAATTGGTTAAGGTGCCGCCATGACGGATTTGTAGATCAAGATGTTCATCGACCTGACGCAGTCGTAGATACTTTTCTTGCCCAATACGACACTCTAAGACATTAAATTCGAGGGAAAGTCGATACAGAAAACGACGATAGTGCCCATCCAATTCGATATGGAAGCGGTCATTACCACACTCAATTTTAATATCATCAATTTCGCTACGATCCATTCTTTTGCGAATTTGATTATTCAGCAACATCTCTGGTAGATACAAGGTCAGACTGCTTTTCCCCAAAGATGTTCTTGCCATTGCCAAAGCAACTTGACGCGCGACCTCACTGGTTTCTGACACCATATCGCGTACCGTATTACGTACCCCTTCAACGCCACGTTTGGTCTGATGTGTGACATGATCTAAGGCGTCTAGGGCCGCATCTGCCACGCCTGCAATGTTACGAGAAGTATCGCTGGCAAATTCAACCGCATCTTGTGCATGTTGCAATGTTTTATTGATCAGTCGACGTGATAATGATGGTTTATCCTCAGATGAAGACACATCTGCTGGCATAATATCGAACATCGCCTTTTTATCATCTTGTCGATTCAAGATGCTCTCCCTCTTCCCTTTGCTACTGGCTCATTTGTTATGAGCGTCGATCTGCTTTCTGAACTTATTAGACGTTTTTCTGTAGATTAGCACGCCCTGTCCAGCAATTTGCGTATTTTTGTTGCACAGCTTCAAATTATTTATTCCAACAATTCAACTCATTTTTGCAAAAAAATCTATCACTCATCTGCTTGTATTGCTTGGTGTTCACTGTCGGTTGCTGCTACGTGAATCTGACTCGAACGTAGCATTTTGTACTGCTCTAATGCAGACTCAAGTCGCTGTACTTTCTCCTGCCCATTATCAAAATTTGGTAATTCACGTAACGCAACCCAAGCCGCTTGTACCTGATCAAACTGATTGCCTTTTTCCAGTTTTAGCTTCATCCACTTAGACAAATCCTGCACTCGTTTTTGCATTTCAAACTGCAGAGCAAATAATCCAGTGTTTAAGGCTGATGTATCCAATAATCGTAATCCATTTTGCACTTGCTCAAACTGATGGCTTTGCTGCTGCAGATAAGGGTCTAAAACCTGCTGATTAAACCAGATGGCAAAAGCAATCATGTCTCGAACAATCACATCACGTTGTGCATAAAGTGCGTTCCGTTCAGGATGCTGTTTATTCAAACGGATATCACCTAAATACACCAGCAGTCCTTGTTCTAAAATCATTTGAATATGACCCTGATCAAAATCGCGCTCTGATTTCGATTCAATCTGAGTCAGTTGAGTAAGCAATTCCTCATATTGAACAGGTTGCTGTAACAAGCACAAAATTTCTGCATTCTGTTGGATCGCTTGCCATAAACAGCTAAGCGTCAGGTCGGCTTGCCCTGTACGGGTCGGATCTTGCTCCAAAAGGCGCTGCCATGCAGCTTGCATTGTGTTCTGCTGAACCAAGCTTGTAATCACTCTTTGCGCTGTTAAAAGCTGTGGTGCTGTTGCAATCACTTCCTGACTAAAAGGAATATGTGACTCTTTACCACCAAAAATTCCATTTAAAGATTTCCCCAGTGAATTCAAGCCACGTCCCACATCTGCCAGAATATTGCTCTCTATGCTTCGCGTTTGCAGAATAGACTCTGGTAGTAACAAGCTGACTGCACCTAACAATGTTTTATTATAATTTTTCTGGTCTATCGGCTTCTCATACTGTATCAACAAATGAATAGCATATTCGATATCACTCAACTGTGGCTGATATTCAGGTTGATTGCGACTCAATAGACAATCGATATAAGCATAAAAGGCAGTTTCATTACGCTGCTGCGATTGTTGTGCCGCCCATTCATAGTATTTAATTGCTTGGTCATATTGTGCAGCACCAGCATAGGCTTTGGCTAAGGCAATGGCGTGCTGAGCAGTTGGATAATGCTGTTGGAAATACTTTAATAAATCAATTTTCGGTTGTTGATCTAGACAGCGATCAAGTTGACGTAGGTAGCAATTGATTTGCTGCTGATTCGGCCGAGTCTCAATGAAATTCAGGCGATACATTAAGCATTGTTCATACCAAGCATATTTACGCGCATGAAATTCATAAGCACCAAGCAGCTCCTCTTCAATCAACTGAATTAACTGTATTGAATAAACAATATCTTCATCGTTCTCATGCCTGAATTTCCACTGCTTCGGTAAAGAAATTTTAAATAAACGCAGCAAGAAATTCGCACTCAGATCAGGACTTTGCATTGTCACCAGCATCAACTTGTCTTGCGTTGACAGGTGTTCTTTGCCTTTCTGAATACGTGATAAACGCAATTTAAGAATCTTGGTGGGTAACATGCGTTTCCTTCCGCATTACTGAGCCAGCTCATCTTGCAAATTAGCAGACTGCTTCAGCTTTTACGAATAGCTTTAGACGAGCTGCATAGCAGTGGTTAGCTCCAACAAAAGCACTAGCTTCAGCCACCAATGCAAGAACAAAAATAAGTAAATTTATGTATTTGAATCGCTCAAGATTTTTGCTTTTTCATAATTTTCGCTAAAATGGGCAAAACAGAATAGGAATCCTCTATGCAATACCGCTGCCCTAAATGCCAAAGCGTGAAAATTATGCCTGCCAGTCAGGGTGCCAATAGCCCTCGTCCGAATGTGCCAAAAAGTTTAGTGTTGCTGGTTCCTGCCATTTTTATTTTATTAATCTTGGTTTTGATTAGCGTTGCGATGTGGATTTTTGGCAATGGTGCTGGCCAAGGTCTGCAAATTGCGACCATCGTCGTTTTTGCGATCTGTGTGATTGCAGGTGTTTTATTCTGGCGTGATCTACCTGATTTTAAAATTTCAATGCAAGCCTTTATGCAAGCACAAAAGCATTGGAAATGCCGTGACTGCAACAATGAATGGCAGAACTAATACAAAAATTAAAATGGATATTCACATCAGCTTAATGCTGATGTGAAGGATCGTGTTCAGCTTTCTCATCATGTTGATGGGTATGCTGACAATTCATTTCTTCATCATCTTCAATTTGCAAGGTCACCTCAGCAATCCCGTGCTCATGCGATAACATCTCAATCGCAGCACGATGTAATTGATTACGATCAGCTCTTGGTGCAAATAGATGCACAGTCAAATGAATATTCTTGGAGGTAATCGCCCAAACCTTTAATTGATGGATACTCTCAACACCATCCAATGCCAGTAGATCATTGCGCAGCTTTTCAATATCGACCTCTTCTGGAACGCCTTCCAACAAGATATTGATACTCTGCTTAAGTAGAATCCATGTTCTTGGCAATACCCAGAAACCAATCGCAACTGCAAGAATGGTATCGACCCAATACCAATTAGTGAAATAGATCACCACTGCACCCACGATGACTGCCACCGAACCGAGTGCATCACTTAACACTTCTAAATATGCGCCTTTCATATTCAGGCTTTCAGCTGCACTGGACATTAACAATTTCATGGAAATTAAATTAATAATCAGACCTATTGTTGCCACAATCAGCATGCCAACACTCTGAATTTCAGGTGGCTGAGTGAAACGTTGGTAGGCTTCGTACAGAATGTACATTGCTACAAAAAACAGCATCGAGGCATTAAATAAGGCTGCCAGAATTTCAAAACGCTGATAGCCAAAAGTACGTTTATTATCTGCGGGACGTTTAGCAATTTTAATCGCCACTAAAGCAATTGCCAATGCAGCAGCATCGGTAAACATATGTGCTGCATCAGACAATAATGCCAAACTCTGGGTGATTAAACCCGCGACCACCTCAACCACTAAGAAGGTTGAAGTCAGTATCAGCGCAATAGTGAGTTTTTTGATATTACCTTCAGTGACCGCTGCATGACTATGATCATGCCCTTGATGTCCACCCATGTTGGACTCCTTATCATAATTAAATAAGACCTGTTGCAGCCTTAAAGTCAGCCAAAGCGAAAATTGCTTTGGCTGGTTCAGATTCTTCTTCATAAAGTGTTTCATTAAGAAGATAGCATAAACAGATTAAATTGCACTTTCCTGACCTTTGCTCTGTTTGGCTTCATTCATCCAACGGTACACCACAGGCAAGATCAACAAAGTCAGCAAGGTGGATGAAATAATCCCACCAATCACCACGGTTGCCAGTGGACGCTGAACTTCTGCACCTGTACCTGTGGCAATCGCCATTGGAATAAAGCCGAGTGATGCAACAAAAGCCGTCATTAACACGGGACGTAAACGTAATACCGCACCATGCCATGTGGCATAATGAACATCATATTGCTCTCGCAGCTCTTTGATAAAGCTCAACATCACCAAACCATTCAGCACTGCGACACCAGAGAGCGCAATAAAACCGACACCTGCCGACATCGACAATGGAATATCGCGTAGCCACAGTGCAACTAAACCACCTGACAAGGCAAACGGCACGCCACTAAACACGAGCAAACTCTCTTTAAAGTTATTGAACACTGCCATCAGCAGAATAAAAATCATCAGTAATGCCAATGGCACCACAATTTGCATTCTGGCTTTTGCAGAGGCAAGATTTTCAAACTGACCGCCATAACCGAGCCAATAACCACTTGGTAATTTTTGCTGTGCAAGTTTCTGTTGCATTTCACCCACGAAAGATCCTAAATCACGGTCTCGTACATTAGTGGTGACCACAACACGGCGCTTACCGTTCTCACGACTAAGCTGTGCCAAACCTAAGATGTTTTCAACTTTAGCTACATCTTGCAATTTGATTAAACCACCATTCGGCAGTTGAATCGGTAACATCGCCAATTGCTGAGGTGTCCGCATCACATCATCCAAACGCACCACAAAATCAAAACGACGGTCGCCCTGTAAAATCTGTCCAACACTCTGTCCACCAATACTGGCAGCGACCAAGTCCTGAATTGATTTCACTGATAAGCCATATTGTGCAGCCAACGCATGATCGATATCGACATTGAGTAAAGGTAAGCCATCGGTCTGCTCAACTTTGACTTCGCTTGCGCCCGTGATAGTTCTCAGCGTTTGGGCAACTTTCTCAGCCTCTTGGTTCAATACCTGCATATCGTCACCAAAGACCTTGACTCCGATATCACTACGTACACCTGAAATCAACTCATTGAAACGTAGTTCAATTGGTTGTGAAAACTCACTGTTGTTACCTGGGATTTTCTCCACATAGGCCAGCATTCGAGTCCGAAGATCATCGATGGTTTCCGACTTATCTGGCCATTGATCGCGTGGCTTTAATAACACCACAGCATCTGAAATATTCGGTGGCATCACATCCGTTGCCACCTCTGCGGTACCTGTACGGGCAAAGATTGCTTTGATTTCAGGGAACTCTGCTAACAATTGTTTCTCAACACTTTCCTGAATTTTCAGCGACTCTTCAATTCCAGTACTTGGTGCACGCATCAACTGTAAAGCAAAGTCACCTTCACTCAGTTGTGGTGCAAACTCACTGCCGACACGCGAGCCAATCGCAGCAGTTAAGACTAGAATCGTAAATGCACCAGCGACCACAACATAACGAAATGCATAAGCTTTATCCAGCAAGCCTTCATAACCACTTTTTAATGCCGCCATCCAGCGACTTTCTTTCTCTTTGACTTCACCGGTAACAAATAAAGCCACGGCAGCAGGAACAAAGGTAACGGATAAAATAATCGCACCAATCAATGCCAACACTACTGTCATTGCCATTGGGTGGAACATTTTCGCTTCTACACCTGCCAGTGCAAAAATCGGTAAATACACCACCATGATGATGATTTGTCCAAAGATCAGCGGACGTCGTGCCTGCTTTGCCGCCAAGAAGACTTCAGTAAAACGTTCTGAACGGGTCAGGAGTCGACCTTTATGGTGCTGTGCTTCTGCCAACCGTCGAATACAGTTTTCGACAATCACCACTGCACCATCGACAATAATCCCGAAGTCCAATGCGCCTAAACTCATCAGGTTGGCACTGATTTTCTGCTCCGCCATCCCTGTCAGGGTAAACAGCATAGATAAGGGAATAATACAGGCGGTAATCAATGCCGCACGGAAGTTTCCTAAGAACACAAACAGAATCACGATGACCAGAATTGCGCCTTCAATCAGATTCTTCGCCACCGTTTTAATGGCTTTATCAACCAAATTACTACGGTTATACACCGTTTCGACCACTACTCCTTCAGGCAATGAACGTTTGATTTCCTGCATTTTGCTGTCTAGCGCTTGAGCGATGGATTTACTGTTCTCACCCATCATCATCATCGCGATACCCAGTACGGTTTCTTCACCGTTATAGGTAGCACCACCGGTTCTCAAATCATGTCCAATCGAAACCGTTGCAACATCGGCAACACGGATTGGTAAACCATTCTTGGTACTAACCGTAACATTCTCGATGTCCTGTACGGTTTTCAACATGCCTGGAATACGTACCGTAAGCTGCTGCCCATTTTCTTCAATAAAACCAGCACCACGGTTTTCATTATTTTCAGTGAGTACGGTTTGTAAATCGGTTAAAGGAATTTGCAGTTGCTGTAAACGTTTTAGATCAGGAGAAACCACATAGGTCTTGTTATATCCCCCAATGGTATTGATTTCAGCAACACCTGGCACACGTTGTAATTGAGGACGAACAATCCAGTCCTGAATTTCACGTAGGTCCATGGCCTGATAAGGTGTACCATCGGCCTTTTTGGCATTCGGTTCAGCCTTGATCACCCATTGATAGATCTCCCCTAGACCCGTTGAAATCGGTGACATCTGCGGATCAATATCATCAGGCAAAGCACTTTTGGCTTCCTGTAAGCGCTGGTTAATCAGCTGACGTGCCCAATAGATATCAGTACCATCTTTAAAGATTACCGTGACTTGGGATAAGCCGTAACGGGAGATCGAACGGGTTTGTTCCAAATTAGGAATACCCGACATGGCATTTTCAATTGGATAAGTAATTCGCTGTTCAACCTCAGGGGCAGTGAATCCACCTGCTTGGCTGTTAATTTGTACCTGTACGTTAGTAATGTCAGGCACGGCATCAATCGACAGTTTTTGGTAGCTGTAAATGCCGACCCCAATCCACGCCACCACAAACAGCATGACCCAAATCGCATTGCGGATTGAAAACTGAATAATCCGATCAAACAAGCCTTCCGCAGGAGGAAGCTGCAACTTATCTTTAGTGTCCATGCTCAGCCTCTCCCTTCTCGATCTCAGATTTCAAAAGGAAACTGCCTTGACTGACATATTGTTGCTTTTCGGTCAGACCCGATTGGATTTCCACCCACTGTCCATCACTTGAATAATTACCCAGTTGTACTGGGGTTGGGCTGAAATGCATCTGGTCTTTCTCTTGCTTAGCAACAAAAACCGTGGCTTTGCCTTCAATCTGCTGAATCGCTGCTTTGGCAACACGAAGTACAGGCTTCTTGTCCGTGCCATCTAACAACACGTTAACCATCAGATTAGGGCGTAATTCTTTGGCTGGGGTTAACACTTTGGCACGCACCTGCAAACGACCTGTCTGGGTATCTGCCGCAGTAGTCAAAGTCTGAATTTGTGCTTTAAAGCTATTATTGGTTTGCAGCGACTTAAACTCGATCTGCTGATCTGGTTGGACATTGATGTTATTCACACTTGGTAAAATAAACTCAATCCAGAGTTGGTCCAGCTGATCAATTACAAATAATTGCTTATCGGCGGTAATTTGCTCACCCACCACAATATCTTTCAGACTCACTACACCGCTCAAAGGTGCGGTCAAGACATAGCGACCCTGACTGCCACTGGATGCGCCCAAGGCAGATAACCGGCTACGTGCAGCCTGTACCTGAATCTGTGCCTGACGATAAGCGTTATAAGCACGTTGATAATCCTGACGCGCAGAAACCCCTTGTTCCCAAAGTTGTTTTTCACGTTGATAATCTTGCTGTGCAAGCGTTAAAGCTTCTTGTGCAATACTTAAATTAGCTTGCTGATCCACCAAGTCAGGGATAAACAAGGTGGCTAAGACTTGCCCTTTCTTGACTTGCTGACCGAGTACTGCATTGACGCTTTCCACTCGTCCAGCAAACGTTGCTGAAACATGCGCTTGCTGGTCGGTATTGGTGACCAATTTGGCTGGATATGCAAATTGCTGTCCGACTTCGCCCACCCCAACCTGAGCCAGTTTAACCCCATATTCAGTCATCTGTTTTGGGCTTAGATTTAAACTGCCTTCCTCACTTTCCTCAGCATGCCCAGCTTCACCTTCAGCATGTCCTTCCTCACCTTCAGCATGGCTATCCGCTGCAGCAGCATCACCACTGGCTTTATTCTTGCCAGTGAAAAATAATAACGCGCTGAGGACTAAGCCAACCGCAACAACCAGAATGACCCAAAACCACTGCTTTTTAGATTTATTTGTCGACATTACTCTGCTCCTACTACAGCGGGAAGGCTATTGGTATCTTTCCAAAGGGTTTGATTAATCTGATTTAAAGCGTCACTTGAACTCACCATACTCGGCTCTATTCCCAGTGCTAAACTCTCTGCATCAATTTGCTTTTGCCATGCACTCTTAAGTAACTGCACTTTATTTAAACGTTGATCTTGCAATTGCATAGTGGCTTGCTGGACATCGGTAATGGCATATTTACCAACTTTAAAACCGAGCAGCATTTTCTCTTGTACCGTTTCAGACAATGGAATTTGTCGTTGATTGACTAAATCGAATTGTTGTTTCAATCCTGCCAACTCTGCAGTTAAAGTCTGAATGGCATTTAAGTTTTGCTGTTTATAAAACTGTTGTTGTTTGACCAGTAAATCTTGTTTGGCATTGGCAATTCGCAATGAATACTGCTGACGATTAAAAATATTCAAAGGGATATCGATGCCCACTCGGAACTTGTTATCCGTCGAATTTGTTTCTGCACTTTTACTTTGCACCATACCTAAATTGACGGTTGGATTTGGTCGGTTGGATACTTTTAAATAATCGATATTGGCTTTTTGACGTACGATATCGAGTTGAATAGCACGCTCAAATAAGTTGTTCTGCAAATAATCTTGCAAATCTTTTTGTTGTGGCCAGACATTGCTCGCTTGGGTAGAGAAGCGATTATCGGTACTGCCCCACAGATTTGCCAATTGACGCTTTGCAGTGGCTAGAGCCAGCTCGGTCTGCTGGAATAAACGCTGGTTTTCAATATGCGCCATCAAAGTACGGTCTAAGTCGACCTGCGCAATACTGCCAGCTTTGAGTCTTAAGCGCGTTGCATCTAAGGTCGCTTGACTGGTTTTTAATTGCGCCTGAACCACATCATGTTCTAACTCTAGCACCACGACTTGCGACCACAGATATTTCACCGCCAACTCAAGTTGCGCGTTATAGAGTTCTTGATTGAGACCGACCTGAGACGCTTGTACGTCGGCAAGCTTCACCGCAGCACGACGTTGACCGAAAATGTCCAATTTTTGTGAAACACCAAACTCCAGCTCTTTGTCTTTACCTGACCTAAAGTCGGTTTGCTGAATTGAAAAACTTGGATTCGACCATAACCCAGCTTGTTTCACATTGGCCTCAGCGATCCCTTGCTGTGTTTGCCACACCCCTGTGCCTGCCTGATATTGTTTCACATCCTGCAAGATTTGCTCAAAATTCAAATTGCGTTGTGCAGCTTTGCTTATAGGCTGCTGATTCGCATCCAGTAAAGATTCTGCGGCAATAGATGGACTCAAAATGGCAGCACTCAAGGCAAGTGCCAAGGCTGACCACTTCAATGACAAGTGAGTACGATTTTTTCGCGTACGCTGCTCAACTGCATGGATACGCTGATTTAAACTAGAAGACATATAAAGCCCCGCAAAGTAATAAGATTGCGGTGGGCTATTTTTCGGCTACCCCACCTATAGCGGGGTCAATACAGGGGGCGGATTTAATCCAGAGAGATGTGGCGACTGGTAGGAGTTAGACCAGTAATATTTTTGTTCTATATCTTGGCTATGCAACATTGGTTCATTTACATATTGCTGAACTTCCGTCACCACCACATGAAAACAAGATGGTAAATGATCATGATGATCTTGCAAACTTAAGGGCATCGGTAAATCTGCTGCGACTTTATCGAAAACAGCGCCTTGTTCAGAGCTGTGTGTCTTTTCAGCGACATGATGCCCCAAATGACTCAATGTACTGTATTGACTGACCGTTTCATGCGCGCAAAACGCTGCCGCCACATTCCAGAAACTTTGGAACATGAACAAACTCAGCAAGACGGTCACGAAAACGGTTGAGCGTTGCAACAGCACACCCTTACAGTAAATTGCACAAAGGCACTATAGCAGGCTATGCCAATGTAATAAAATTACAAAACAATTTTCAGTCAATTTCCCACTGATTTAAAACGTTTTTTGATTCTAAAGAAAAAGCACTTGATTACGTTTAGGTCCTCAGCATGTATAAAACCTTATCCCTTTTACTCTTCACCAGCTGTTTCGTTCTCGGTGGTTGTGCGACTGCGCTACTCGACAGCACCTTTCCTAAAGAAACTACACATACCCAAGCCATTAACTTACAAAGCGATCAGATTATTGCATTAGGTCAGGCTGTTCAAAATCAGAAAGAACAAGGCTTGGTGTTTATTGGTCAAGACTTCAACTACTTAATGACTGATGGCAGTACAGAACTGTTAAAGTTACTCAAGGCGATTCCAGTTGAGCAACGTAGTATAACCAGCCCTACGCCCCTCGTACTCACTATGGACGACGCCAGTCATTTTCGTGGTGTGTTGCAGATTCGCTATAACACAGCGATGGTTGATCTAAAGCAAACTCAAAAAGATTTATTAAAATCGTTGGGTTTTAGAGAAAATTTTGATTTGCCAGCGAACCAGCAGACGGCAACTTACCCCTATATCAATGTGTTTTTTAAAGGGCAGCTCTATCAGGGCCAAGACACTCAAAAAATCCAGCAGCGATTGCCTGTAGCTTATCCCATCACTATACAACAACAAATCACCACCACCACCAAGCATCCAATTAAACGGGTAACACACACCGTTCTTTACCCACTTGCAATGGCATTTGATGTGATTACTATTCCACCATTGCTGATTATTTCTGATCTTAAGGGTGATTTTAATAAATAAATTCTACTTTCTCATCAGACTATTCATCTCGCACGCTTCATGAACTCACATTTTCATAAGCAAAAAAAACCAGCTCGAAAGCTGGTTTTTTTCTATCAGGGCTTAACCTGTAATTTTTTTGTACTTGGTACGTTTTTGAGCCGCATCATCACCTAGACGTGATTGGCGATAAGCTTCGTATTCTGCATAGTTACCTGTGTAGAATTCAGGCTGTTCATTCTCAAATGACAAGATGTGCGTTGCAATACGGTCAAGGAACCAACGGTCATGCGATACCACCATGACTGTACCTGGGAATACAAGAATTGCATCCTCAAGTGCACGTAAAGTTTCAATATCCAAGTCGTTTGATGGTTCATCCAGTAAGATTACGTTTGCACCCATCTGCAAGATCTTGGCAAGTTGTAAACGGTTACGTTCACCACCAGACAATTCACCTACACGTTTTTGCTGATCTTGGCCTTTAAAGTTAAAGCGACCGATATAGGCACGTGATGCGATTTCGTAATCACCAATTTTTAAGATATCTAAACCACCAGAAACTTCTTCCCAAACGGTTTTATTGTTATCCAAAGTGTCACGAATCTGACCAACGTAAGCCACTTTAACCGACTCACCTAAAGTCACAGTACCTGTATCAGGTTGCTGTTCGCCAGTCATCATACGGAATAGCGTAGTTTTACCCGCACCGTTTGGACCCACGATCCCCACAATCGCTGTAGGCGGTACAGTGAAAGTCAGGTTTTCATAGAGTAAGCGACCATCGAATGATTTACTGATCCCTTCAACTTCTACAACTTTATTTCCTAGGCGCGGACCAGGTGGAATATAAATTTCAGAAGTTTCGTTACGCTGTTGGAACTCACGTGAGTTAAGTTCTTCAAAACGCTCCATACGCGCTTTGTTTTTCTTTTGCTGACCTTTGGCATTTGAACGAACCCATTCAAGTTCTTTTTTCAATGCTTTAGCAAAAGATTCTTCTTGCTTGTTCTCTTGCTCTAGACGCGCATTCTTTTGTTCCAACCAAGAAGAATAGTTGCCTTGATAAGGAATACCCATACCGCGGTCAAGCTCAAGAATCCACTCAGCCACGTTATCCAAGAAATAACGGTCATGCGTAATCGCAACGATTGTGCCTGGGAAATCTTTCAAGAAACGCTCTAACCAAGACACTGATTCAGCATCTAAATGGTTCGTCGGTTCGTCTAAAAGCAACATGTCTGGCTTAGAAAGCAATAAACGGCAAAGTGCAACACGACGACGCTCACCACCTGAAAGTAGCGATACATCTGCATCCCACGCTGGGAGGTTCAATGCATCAGCAGCAATTTCAAGCTGGTTATTCAGGTTGTGTGCATCCCATGCATGGATGATTGATTCTAATTTCTCTTGCTCTTTCGCAAGCGCATCAAAATCTGCATCTGGTTCAGCATATTCAGCAAAAACTTGATCGAGACGCGCCAAAGCATCCAGTGCTTCACGTACGCCATCTTCAACGTTACCACGAACGTCTTTAGTCGGATCAAGTGGCGGTTCTTGTTCTAAATAGCCGATTTTGATTCCTGGTTGTGCACGAGCTTCACCTGAGAAATCTTTATCTACGCCAGCCATAATACGGAGTAAGGTTGACTTACCTGCACCGTTCAAACCAAGCACACCAATTTTTGCGCCTGGGAAAAATGATAAAGAGATGTCTTTTAAGATTTCGCGCTTAGGCGGAACCATTTTAGACACTCGGTTCATCGTATAAATATATTGGGCCACGCAGGACTCCTCAATTGAAAAACCAATACATCGCAAATAAGCGAATAAAATAATCGGGCGTATTATACGCTGAAAACCCGATTGACTTGAAGTTAAGTTGGGATTTGTTTGCCTCGAACAAAGGATTTTCTTTTTCAAGACATTACAAGCTTGAATGATTTCACTTTTCCTAAAACCGCGACCAGAACGAAAGCAGGGGCTATATCACCAAAACCGCTATGCAGCGCAAAAAATATGCACCATTTTGGGTAAAATATGCGCTAGACTCGGTCAGTATTTAACTCACGTAGATGATGTAATCATGACCTATAAAGATGAAACATTAGCCATTCATGCGGGATATTCACCAGAGGCAACGACTAAAGCAGTGGCTGTACCCATTTATCAAACCACCTCTTATGCCTTTGATAATACGCAACATGGTGCAGATCTGTTTGACCTCAAAGTTCAAGGCAATATCTATACCCGCATTATGAACCCGACCACTGCTGTACTTGAACAGCGTATTGCTGCATTGGAAGGTGGGATTGGGGCACTGGCTTTAGCATCAGGTATGGCTGCGATCACTTACGCAATTCAAACCATTGCCGAAGCAGGTGACAATATCGCGTCAGTGTCTACTTTATATGGTGGGACGTATAACCTGTTTGCTCACACACTGCCAAAGCAAGGTATCGAAGTCCGTTTCTTTGATTATCAGAATCCAGAAGCATTACGCCAGATTATTGATGACAAAACAAAATTGGTCTTTGTTGAATCTATTGGTAACCCGCTGGGCAATATTATCGACCTTGAAGCGATTGCCAAGATTGCCCATGAGTATGGCGTCCCTGTTATTGTTGATAATACCGTAGCGACACCTGCCCTATTAAAACCATTTGAATTTGGCGCAGATATTGTGATTCACTCCCTCACCAAATATATCGGGGGTCATGGCAATAGCATCGGTGGTGTGATTGTCGATAGCGGTAAATTTCCGTGGGGCAAATTTCCTGAACGCTTTAAAGCGTTGAATACACCTGATCCAAGTTATCATGGTGTTAACTATGTGGAAGTATTGGGCGAAGCTGCCTATATCGCACGTGCGCGAGTGGTTCCATTACGCAATACGGGCGCAGCGATTAGTCCACTCAGTGTGTTTCTCATCTTACAAGGACTTGAAACCTTAAATCTCCGCATGGAGCGCCATACTGAAAATGCCATCAAAGTTGCAGAATATTTAAAACAACACCCCAAAGTTAAATGGGTCAATTACGCTGGTCTCACAGACCATCCGCAACACCATTTAGCGCAAAAGTATGTGAAAGGGAAACCTTCTGCCATCCTTTCCTTTGGTGTTCAAGATGGCTTAGCTGGTGGGACTCGCTTTATTGATGCATTACAGCTATTTACTCGTTTAGTGAATATCGGGGATGCTAAAAGTCTAGCTTGCCATCCAGCGACGACAACCCACCGCCAACTCAATTCGGAAGAGCTCAAATCGGCAGGTGTCAGTGAGGACCTAGTACGCTTATCTATTGGGATTGAGCATGTAGATGATCTGATTGCCGACCTAGAACAGGCCCTTGCTCAAGTTTAATTTTAATAAAATCAGCCAGCCCCATCCAAGGGGCTTTTTTTGTACAAAATATAAAAAATATGCTTGCTTTTTCAACTATTACAATACTTTATTTTAGAGCTTTTACTCTAAAAAAGCTATTATTTTTCAAACATTTACACTAGACAAACATAAAATATAGGTTAATATTAGACCAAAATAAAGTGTAGTGTTTAATCGTAATAAGAAGGCACTACAAACAACAGCGTGATTAATGTAGGTAACTTACATGAATGCAAAACTCAAAAAACTTTTTCAGCAAAAAGTCGACGGTAAAACAATCATTGTCACAGGAGCATCAAGTGGTATTGGTTTAACGGTTTCAAAATACCTTGCTCAAGCAGGTGCACATGTCTTATTGCTCGCCCGTACCAAAGAGAAGTTAGATGAGGTCAAAGCTGAGATCGAGGCTGAAGGTGGAAAAGCGACCGTATTTCCATGTGATCTCAATGATATGGAATCTATTGATGCAGTTTCAAAAGAAATCTTAGCAGCAGTAGATCACATTGATATTCTTGTAAATAACGCAGGACGTTCAATCCGTCGTGCGGTACATGAGTCCGTTGATCGTTTCCATGACTTCGAACGTACCATGCAGTTAAATTACTTTGGTGCAGTACGTTTAGTCTTGAATGTTTTACCGCACATGATGCAGCGTAAAGACGGTCAAATTATTAACATCAGCTCGATTGGTGTTCTTGCCAACGCAACTCGCTTTTCTGCTTACGTTGCGTCTAAAGCGGCATTGGATGCATTTAGTCGCTGTTTATCTGCGGAAGTCCACTCGCACAAAATTGCGATTACCTCTATTTATATGCCTTTGGTCCGCACACCAATGATTGCACCAACCAAAATTTATAAATATGTACCAACGCTTTCACCTGAAGAAGCAGCCGATTTAATTGCTTATGCGATCGTGAAGCGTCCGAAAAAGATCGCAACCAATTTAGGCCGACTTGCATCGATTACCTATGCAATTGCACCAGACATTAACAACATTTTAATGTCGATTGGTTTCAACTTATTCCCAAGTTCTACCGCGTCTGTTGGTGAGCAAGAGAAGTTGAATTTAATTCAACGTGCTTATGCGCGTTTGTTCCCAGGTGAACATTGGTAATCCATTTTAAAGATTCAAAAACAGCCGATCTTTTGATTGGCTGTTTTTTTATTAGAAATAAGTTCTAACTGGTTTGATTAATCCAGTCGGTGGTTTTACGGATCGCTGCTTCTAAATTTCCCATCGAAATCTGCCAACGTTGTTGAAACTGTGTCAATCGTTCTCGCTCCAACTGCTCTGTTCTTAGAAAATTTAGCATTTCCGCAGACATTTCTAATTTTTTCGCCAACCATTGCCATTTTAAAATAAGCTTCAGCAGTCCAACTGGTACATGTCTGGTTGGTGCACTCACCTGTAATCGATCTGCAATCATTTGAGTGAGTTGATGCAAAGCCAGATTATTTTCACTGACAGCCAACATCGCTTGATTCGACAAAGCCATATCCATAGAAGCACTGACCATTATCCGGCATAGGTCATCGACACGGATTAAAGGTAGATAATGCTGAGCCGTTGCAGGGATGGCACTCATTTTTCCCCGTTTGAGCACATCAATCATTTGCGCGATCGGCTGATTCGTGGGAATTTCACCAGAGACATCATCACCAACAACTGTTGCAGGATGAATAATAGTCCAATCTACGGATAGCTGTTGTGCCTGTTGTATCCATGCAAAATGCGCTTCTATTTTAGACGCTTCATAAGCCCCTAGATGCTGATACACAGCTTGCCACTCGGTACGATCAGGTTGTTCAATGCAGATCCCTGCTTGCTGTAAATGACCCGTGATCGTCAACATATAACCCGAAACATGTACTGCACGTTTCAAAACACAATATTGCTGAACACAATTCAATAAATTCAATGCACCTTCTACATTTACGGTCCGCGCTTGTTGCATACTCAGGTTCCACGCAAATAACGCACTACTATTATATAAAGTGTCCACTGCGCTTAATTTTTGCCAATCTTGCTCGCTGATGGCAAGCTTAGCCTGTGTTACATCACCTTGGATAAAACTCAATTGATTCAAGGATACACCTTTTTGACTGAGCCAATTTGTGAGCACGGGTTGTTGCTTCGCTTGATTCCGGACTAAGGCAAAAACCCAATGTCCTTGTTTTAATAACTCTAAAATTAAATAGCGGCCAATAAATCCTGTCGCACCTGCGACCAAAGCGACTTGTTGCTCTGGCTGAGTTTTTAAGTTGTTATGCGCCATCTCATATGCTCTTTTGATTGAATGTAGGCATAGGCTAAAGGATGGAGTACACTCAATGGTCAAGTCATTTTTTAGACATATTCAAGAATAATAAGGATAATCGCCATGTTAATTGGACAATTGGCAAAACAGACTGATTTAAGTCGAGACACCATTCGCTTTTATGAAAAAATGCAGTTGATCCAGTCCATCACCTGTAATAATGGCTATAAAGATTATTCAGAACAAACGCTACAACAGTTACAACTGATTCGTACCGCGAAAAACCTTGGATTCTCGCTCAATGAAATTAAGCAGATTTTAGCGATGACAGCCCAAGATGAAATCCCTGCCCCACAAGTACAAAGCATTTTCCAAGACAAGTTAGATTTGATAGATGAAAAGATTGCACAACTTCATCAAATCAGAACGATGTTAAGTCGATTTACTCAGGGTGAAGCTTGCCCACTGAGAAAAGATTGCCCGATTCCAGAGCTCAATTAATTGCTTTAAAAAACTTTCTGAAATCACAACAAAAGCTCGTGTGTATAAACTAAAACTTATCCACAGTTTTGCTGCATTAATCATCAGTATCGTCTATTGATTTCTCTTCTGGTATATTTTATGGATCATTTATTTTCAGTGCTATTGCCACACTCCATTTTCAATACAAGCATTCCATGTCTTGAATTGAAATAAGAAAATGAAATCTGAAAAAATACCCTGATTACAATCCCCTTACACAACATCAGCTTGTTTATGTTTCTAAATTGTCCCTTGATACAGCTCAATTATTTGCTTTTAAAAATATTAAATTCTCAATATTGACCATTCTGACATTCTTTATCTGTCAAAGAGTTAGCAAAAAACCAACTTATTCTCCCCATATAAAAATGTATTCATAAAAAACATACAAAATAGTGTCATTTTCATGCTTTTTTAGCGGTATATAACATTCTGTAAAGATTCAGTTACAGAATCTTGCTTGGTTGAAAAGGAACGTATATGAGTCAGACATATAGCAAGGAAGAAAAAAGAAGTCGTATCAAAGGTATCGTCGGTGCGGCATCAGGGAATTTAGTTGAGTGGTTCGATTTCTATATTTATGCCGTTTTTGCTGCCTATTTTACCCATGCATTGACCGCTCCAGATATGGAACCAACCACCAAAGCCATTTATGTTTGGGGGGTGTTTGGTGCCAGTTTTTTCATGCGCCCAATCGGGAGTTGGCTATTCGGACGTATCGCTGACCGTCAGGGCCGTAAGCAGTCGATGGTTATTTCAATCTGCTTAATGGCACTCAGCTCATTTCTGTTTGCTGCCTTACCGACTTATGACCAAGTCGGAATGTGGGCACCCTTTTTACTGCTCATGGTTCGATTACTGCAAGGCCTCTCTGTCGGTGGTGAGTATGGTGCTGTTGCGACCTATATGAGTGAACTCGGCTTAAAAGGGCAACGTGGCTTCTTTGCATCATTCCAGTACGTCACCCTTTCAGGTGGTCAGTTACTTGCCAGCTTACTTGGGGTAATCTTGCTGGGCTTTATGACTGAACAACAATTGAATGATGGTGGCTGGCGTATTCCTTTCGTCATCGGCGGTATTGCGGCATTATTGTCTTTACTCGCGCGTAGTCGTTTAGAGGAAACCTTGTCACATGAAGATGCTGACCGTGAAGAATCAGGTAGCTTAGTTGCCCTGCTTAAACAGCATTGGAAAACTTTCCTATTGGTTGTCGGCTATACATCAGCTGGTTCACTCACCTTCTATGTTGTCACGGTTTATTCAAAAACCTACCTCACCAATATTGGTATGGATGGCAAAACCGTTGGCTTTATCATGACCACGGCGCTATTTGTATTCATGTTGGCACAACCGTTGTTCGGCATGTTGTCAGATCGCATTGGCCGTCGTGCTTCCATGTTGGCATTCAGCTTACTCAGCGCAATCTTTATTTATCCGGTCATGGTGACAGGTATGCGCAGCTTTGCTGACTCCCCTGTGATTATCACCCTATTACTGATTTTCTTGATGATGCTGCTGAGCTTCTATACCTCAATCAGTGGTCTAGTCAAAGCTGAAATGTTCCCGCCGCATGTCCGTGCATTAGGTGTAGGTTTCTCCTATGCGGTGGGTAATGCACTCTTTGGCGGTTCGGCGCCATCCGTAGCGTTATTATTTAAAGATGCTGGCATTGAAAATACCTTCTTTGTATACGTCATTATCATGTTATTGATTTGTTTCATGTGTAGTTGGGCATTACCGAAAAAGCCTGAATATCTTGAACATGACCACTAAATAAATTGTGTTCTAAATCGAAACCACTTTTGTAAAAGCAGAAGTGGTTTTTTATTTTGAGTGTTATTGCAAATAAGGATTTAAATTCACAAGCTGCTTAAACCCACTCTGCACCAGCATAGCAGTACGAGATCGAGGTCGTTGCTGTGCTTCCTGTTGAGTAAATTTAATCATGATCTGATTGAAGTCAAGACGAGGGTATTTTTGCAATAATTGCTTTCTAAACTCCTTTGAAAACTCAAAACCACGACTGCCGATCACATCACAACTGGCCGATTGTTGCAGCAAATGCGCTTCTACCCCCTCATCAAGTCCAACATAAGGATTCATATGCATACTGATCACATCAAAAAGTTGATCGGCTCGTGCAGTCTGCCACCCCTGTTCAAGCGACCAATCTCTTGCAGCATAAGCACCCTGCCCAGCAAAACAACGACAATGTTGATGATGCTGATAATGTTGTTCGGTCATACCTAAATCATGCAATAAGCATGAAACTGCTAATAATTCATCATCACGTTGCAGGTTTTGCATCTTGGCAAAAGCAATGGCATAACACCATGTACGAAGACAATGATTTTGCAGAGACGCTGAGCTACAGGACTGCATCTCTTCTAAAGCTCGTTGCACTTCTACGCTATCAGGCAAGACAAGATCATCCAGACGCAATTCATGCTGAACGGTT
Organism: Acinetobacter sp. C26M; assembly: GCF_023702675.1. NCBI lineage: Bacteria > Pseudomonadati > Pseudomonadota > Gammaproteobacteria > Moraxellales > Moraxellaceae > Acinetobacter > Acinetobacter sp. C26M. Next base: position 261,919 of record NZ_CP098478.1, on the reverse strand, counting down.
GGTCTGGTAAGATTCGCCAAACTGTACATTTTTATACTCTGTTTTAACACAGGAAAAAGGCTATGCCTCAACAGCAGCATACGATCTTTTAAGGATAAATCACCTGAGGTTTGCGCCATCCAAGCTTGTCGACCAATTTGCATTTTTGTTCTCTTTTAAAATTAGAGTAATTACTCTAATTTTTACTCAAAAGAATTACGAAAGTCAAAAGTATAGCGATCAGTCTTCAGGTTTCTCATCGCTGCATCTATATTCAAACGACCATTTTTCTCACACTTATCACATAATTTTAAAAACAACTTAAATCAGATTATTGGCTAAAATTAAACATTTTGTTCGTTTAATCCGCTTTTTGCGTAGTTTTTATTCTTATTTTTAATAATTAATTAAGTTTTTATGCATAATGGACAGCGCTTTATTTTCTATTTTTGGTGTATTTTTTAACACTTTTCCAATGACAAGAGGTTACAACTTAAGGGAGTAAATAATGCTGACGCTGATCGGTATTCTAATTATTGTGACGATTGTCGTGCTATTGATGTCTGGAAAAACCAGTCCTATTGTAGCCATGTCGATTGTTCCTCTTATTGGCGCCCTCATTGCTGGTTTTTCGATTAGCGAGATTTCTGGCTTCTTTGAAGCTGGTCTAGCCAAAGTGACCAAAGTAGCGACGATGTTTTTATTCGCTATTTTATTTTTCAGTGTATTAAAAGAATTACATGTCTTTGACCCTATGATTAAACGTATGGTGCAAATGACGCGTGGCAATGTGGTGATTGTTGCCGTGATGACCACTGTGATTGCAGCAATTGTGCATCTGGATGGTTCTGGTGCTGCAACCTTCCTGATCATTATTCCTGCCTTACTTCCCCTGTACCGTAAACTCGGCATGAGCCCCTATCTGATGCTCTTGCTGATGGCGGGTAGTATGGGGGTGATGAATATGGTGCCATGGGGCGGACCTTTAGGACGTGCTTCAGCCGCGACAGGTTTAGATGCTGCCACACTCTGGCATAGCCTGATTCCCGTTCAAGTGGCGGGTGTTGCAGGGATGATGGTATTTGCCGTATTTATGGGCTTACGTGAGAAAAAACGCATTCTCGCAGCCCAAGCTCTCGGTACCACGCCATTTGAACAAGACTGCATGGCCAAAGACCTTGCCGAAGATATTCAGGAAGATGCTCAACCTAAAAACCTGTGGTTTAACCTCGGTCTGATCGTTGCTGCCATTATCTGTTTAGCTTTTGGCCTATTCTCTGCGCCTTATGTGTTTATGATCGCCCTTGCATTGGTCTTGATTGTCAATTTCCCGCAGCCTAAAACACAGATTGAAGTTATTGGTCGCCATGCATCTCAAGCATTGAGCATGGTTGCCATTATTTTTGCTGCAGGTGCATTTCTCGGGATTTTGTCCGAGTCAGGTATGTTGCAATCGATTGCCTTGGATTTAATTAAAATTCTACCAAGCACATGGATTGGTAGTTTGCATATTCTAGTCGGGATCTTAGGTGTACCGATGGACATCTTTACCAGTACTGATGCCTATTATTTTGCGCTATTACCGATTGTGCAAGAAGTTACTGCTACCGCTGGAGTGAATGCTGACTCGGTCGTGTACGCCATGGCGATTGGTAACAATGCTGGAACATTTGTGAGTCCATTCTCACCTGCAACTTGGCTTGCAGTCGGACTGACAGGCACCGATATGGGACGCCATTTGCGCTATTCATTTGGTTGGATCTGGTTATTCAGCTTCTTTACCTTAGGCGCAGGCTTCTTACTAGGTCTTTATTAATCCTTGCCAAAATAAAAAAAGCATACTCAGGTATGCTTTTTTTATTACCTGCATGCGTTACCCACCTAAATCAAGCATTCGCTTTCGGATTACAGTTTGGCTTTTAACAATTCATCTAACCAGTCAATAAAGTCCTGAAAATATTTAGGACGATATTGGCGGTCGGTTAGCAACAGACTGATGGGTAACTGTAAGCTTGGAGTATCAGTAAATAAACACTGTAACTGTCCTTGCTTTACATAAGGTGCTGCATCAAATTCAGGAATTTGAATAATCCCAATACCTGCTAAACCTGCTTGGATATAAGCTTCAGTATTCTCAACCAATAAGCGGTAAGGCATTTTGACCCGATGTGCTTGGAATAAAAGCTCACTCCACTCTCGATAATGTTTAGCGATATGGTAATCCACAGCGAAGTGCTGTTGTAGTTCCTCAAAGCGTTGAGGTTCACCAAACTCTGCCAAATATTGCGGGGATGCAAGAGTCCAGATTTGGGTTTGGGTAATCGGTCTGATCAGTAAATACTCATCCTTCACCTGCCCGACGCGTACCACACAATCCAGCTGTTGCTCGATTAAATTAGAAAAATCATCACTGCCATTCACCAACACTTTTACTTTTGGGTAACGTTGATAAAACGCAGATAAATGAGGAATCAGAACTTGTGTGGCTAAGCGTTTCGGCATACCAATACTGATCTTACCTTCTTGACTACGCACATGGGTTTTAAAACGATTCAGCTCTTTTAACTGTGCCACCAAACGCATGGCTTCATCGTAAAACAAACCACCCTCATGGGTTAATGCCACTTTACGTGTGGTGCGATAGAACAACAGTACCTCATATTCCTTTTCAAGCGTTTGGATCGCATAAGTGACATTAGAACGTGGTAGTCCCAATTGCAGCGCGGCTTGTGCAAAGGACTGCTTTTCTGCCACTAAGCAAAAGATTTTTAAACGATCAATCTTATCCATTTTTATTGTTCAACTTTTTCGCACAATCAGTTCAATACTAACAACTATTTCAAACAAATAAATTCAACTAGCATATTTTTTATGCAAAACAACATCAGGGCAAACATATGTCACAGCATCATTTAAATGGAAAAACCGTACTAATCACAGGCGGTGCAAAAAACTTAGGCGGTTTGATTTCACGCAAGTTCGCTGAACAAGGCGCAAATTTATTGATTCATTACAATAGTGCTGCCACTCAAGCCGATGCCGAACAAACCTTAAAAGAGGTACAGGCACTCGGTGCAAAAGCCGTTTTGGTACAAGCTGATTTATCCGATATTCAAACTATTGAACAGCTGTTTATCACAGCCAAAGAAACATTTGGTGGCGTGGATATTGCGATTAATACGGTAGGTCGTGTGCTGAAGAAACCGTATTTAGATACGACCGAACAAGAGTTTGATGGCATGAATGACATCAACAATAAAATTGCCTATTTCTTTATTCAATCGGCAGGTCGTCATCTGAATGACAATGGGAAAATCTGCACCATCGTAACCAGTTTACTTGCAGCGTATACGGGACTTTATTCAACTTATGAAGGCTTAAAAGCACCCGTCGAGCATTATACTCGTGCAGCGTCCAAAGAGTTTGGTGAACGTGGCATCTCAGTTACTGCGGTCGCACCAGGCCCAATGGATACTCCCTTTTTCTATGGTCAAGAAGCACCCGAAGCCGTGGCCTATCATAAATCAGCATCTGCTTTAGGTGGCTTAACCAAGATCGAAGATATTGAACCTTTAGTTCGCTTCTTGGTTACCGATGGTTGGTGGATTACTGGACAAACTATTTTTGCCAATGGTGGTTATACCACCCGTTAAGTCGGATACTGACAAAGGTTTGGGCATTACACCACAATGCCCAAACATGCTAAGGCAAGAAAAACACCAAGGCATAGAAACAGGTCAAACTCAGGATAATGGTCAACAAGGTATGTTTCACCTTATACGCAATGATGACGGTTAAAATCGTGGCCAAAAAATACGGATTTAATAAAGTCGAACGAAATGCGCCATGTTCATCCATAAACACAATCGGCGTTGCGATCGCAGTCAATAAACACGGTGCGGAATACTGTAAAGATTGTTGAAACCATTTCGGTAATCGCAACGGAATATTGGGTTCTAGCAAAATATAGCGATTCATAAACACCACCAAAGCTAGAATGACCAAAAGAAACCAACTCATGCGGCACGCTCCCGTAGATTCTGTAAACAAGTCGCGGTCAACATGCCAATTACACCTGCCAAGATGGCTGCACTTTTAATGCCTAGACTCAGAAAAACCAATGTTAACAATACGGACACTATTACCCCGACCAAAGTATTTATGTTTTTAATAAACGGAATCACAATGGCGATAAAAGTCGCAACAATCGAAAAGTCCAAGTGATATTGATCAAGATTCGGCACTGATGCAGCAAGCAGCACCCCACAAATACTAAATAAGACCCAGCACAGATAAAAACAGCTTCCTGCACCCAATAAATAATAAATATAGTGTTGTTGCTTTTTAATACTCACCGCAAATAATTCATCAGTCAGCAAAAAGCCCAATAGCAAGCGATGTTTTAAAGGTTGTTTAGAAATGTCTTCACGCAGATACAGTGCATATAGATAATGCTGTGTGGTAATCAGAAATACTGAAATGATGATGGTAAATGCAGGCGTTCCAGCCATTACTAAACCTAAGGTCATCAACTGCGCTGCACCTGCAAAGACCAAAGCCGACATTCCGATTGCTTGTCCAGTACTCAGCCCTGCCTGAATCGCCATAGAGCCTGCCAATAGCCCCCAAGGCAATACTGCAAAACACAGCGGCAGTATTTTAATCACCCCATTTAGAAATGCCCGAGATATCGTTATTGGCCTATCATCGGTTATGCTGTCACTTAACATCAAAATCACAATTGCTCATAAAAGACCTTATGACTATGCCAAAATTTGATAAGAGAGAATTGTATAAAATTGCTGTTTTTATTTTAGATAGGCGATATAGCCGCCCGGCGTAATCCCAAAAGTTTGGCGAAAATGACGACTAAAATGACTCTGATCCGAAAAACCACACTGATGTGAAACCTCAGATAAATTTAGCCCTTGCCTTAACAATTTTTGTGATTTTTGCAACCGAGCCTGTACCAACCAAGCATGTGGTGACAAACCGACATGCTTTTTAAATTGACGTAAGAAATGCCATTGGCTGAGATTGGCCATGTCAGCAAGTTCTGCTAAGGAAAACTCTTGCTCGGGCATACTTGCCATAAAATCTTTGATATTGAGGATTCGCTGTTTGGCACTGCTTAAATCCGTTGCCTGTGGCCTGACTTGACTGTATTTGGACACGAGCCAAGCAATTGTTGATAAAAATAGAGTTTGTTTCAGTAAAGTATTATTGGGCTGCTCTAATAAATCGAATAAGAGACGAAATTGTTGGGCTAGGCCTTCATCATGCAGTACCGCTTCTCTAAACCACGGTGCTGTGCCATGTATGGTTGTGAGGTCTCGTGTCAGTTCATAAAACACTTCAGGCGTTGGATAGATGGCTCGATAACGCCATCCTGTCTCTACTGCCGAAGAACCCGTGTGCACTTCATCGGCATTGACCAGAATAATATCGCCCTGTGGTGCAACATGATTACCACCTGTACGATAGAACCGCTGTGCTCCTTCCTCAATTACACCAATACAAAATCCTTCATGAACATGTCGTGAGAATTCCTGCTGATAGTAACTTGCTTTCAGCATTTCCAGACCACCTAGTTCTTCTAGATGTAAGTAATCGACTTGTTCACGAGGTCTTCGCGACATCAAGACCTCCTTTGAATTGTTTGCATTGTGTCAGGTTAACGCGATTTAGATAGATTTATAGAACAAAATTGCTGTTTGTTCAAAATAAAGATAGATCTAAGTAGAGAAACAAAACTGATTGATAAATCTCTATTTTCTAATTCAATTCGATGAATTAAAAAAGAAATCTATTTTATATAATTCAAATTCAATAAAACTTAAAAAAGAGAATCTATTAAATAGATTTAATTCTTACTTAAAATATCTTAAAATCCGCACATAATTTATGCAATAAATTGTAATAAAACCAAAAGCTAAAAAATTGAGAGAAGCATATGTTAAATCCCCTACACCCTAAAAAACTAATCCCTTTAAGTTATGCCATCGCCTTGAGTCTTTCAGTATTAGGGACAACAACAATTCCAAGTTATGTACACGCATCGGCATCTACAGAAGAAACTGCAGTAAATAACGCCACAACTCAAAATACTGCAGAAAATCCAATGGCCAAATTAGATTGGCACTTAGGACCGAAAAAAGAAAACGTTGCCAATGTTGCAACTTTAAATACACTCAAAGATGAAGGTTTTCTAGATCCAAAGAATGCAGATCAATTTCTTGAGTTAACGGGTAATTTAACCACAGGTAGTACAAACATTTTAGTTGCACCTGATGATTCATGGTGGGCCACATTTGATTTTGATCCATCAGGTTATGTTAAGGATGATGAGAAAATCGATGCCGATGCCTTATTAAAACAACTCAAGGAGTCTGATGAACCTTCTAATGAAGAACGCGCGCGTTTAGGCTATCCCAAACTGTATACCGTTGGCTGGGCCGTACCACCGCATTATGACAATCAAACCAAACGTTTAGAATGGGCACTCAAAATTCGTGATCAAGATAATAACGAAGCGATTAATTACACCATTCGTATCCTAGGTCGCACGGGTGTGACAAGTGCAACCTTGGTTTCTGATGAAGAAAATTTAACTCAGAACATTAATGCCTTTAAAACTAGTTTAAAGGGCTTTGACTACAACTTTGGCGAAAAATACGCAGAATATCGTGAAGGTGATAAAGTCGCTGAATACGGTCTAGCCGCATTGATTGCAGGTGGTGCTGCAGTTGTAGCAACAAAAAAAGGCTTTTGGGCTGCTATTGTGGCCTTCTTTGCAGCTGCATGGAAATTTATTGCAGTGGGTGCAATTGCAGTAGCTGGATGGTTACGCTCTCTATTTAATAAAAACAAATCATAAATGCATTTGCCTTTAGAAATACTGATTGTAATAGGAATAGTCGGGTTCTATATTTATGACTCGACTCATCTCTATTTTTATAATGAGTTCAACATTCAAAAAGGTTTAAATGCTTCTTTTAAATCTCAATTAATTTCACGAAAATTCAATTTCTCTCGTCAATATTTAGTTATTCCGAACTTGCTTTTGCCACACCAACTTCTCTATAAATGTGCATGGAGGTTCAAAAATATTCATTCAGCAATTGATCAAAACGAGATTGAACATATCAGAAAAATTAGTTTAACCTTGAAACCGCTACAGATTATTAATCTTATAATTTTCTTACTTACTCTCGGAATTCTGCCACTTTTACTGATATATAAAGCAGGTTATTTAGCAATTTCGATTACGCTTATGATGATCTATGGCTTAAATCTATTTTCAATTTTTTTTGTAATGATAAAAAGAAAAATCTTACAGTTGTCTTGGCTCAAAACGATCCAACTTTTATTAGATGTGCTGTTATGCCCTCCTTTTGCGGTAAATCTATTAAGAAAAATTAGTCTAAACTATCAAATCAAAACCGAAGGGATTCTATTCGCCTCTCAAATACTTGATCAGAAACATTATCAACAGCTACTTGATGAAATTCTTCTCGATATTCAAACATTAAAAACAGCATCTAGTGAAAAGCGTGTTATTCAACTTGAATTACGAGAACAACAACTTCAGTCCATAAAATACGAAATAGAGAACAAATAAAAAGCTATCAAAAAGGATCGTTTTTTATATAACAAAATAATACGCTCAAAATAAAAGCCTCCGAAGAGGCTTTTATTTATTGGATCAATTACTTAGAGCCTTTAATTCCAGCTTGCAATAACAAAGCACCTAAACCACCAATTTTTTGCTCTTGTGGTTTTTCAGTTTTTGGCTTGTTATTTTGCGGACGCTTAAAGTCGCCCTCTTTACGCGGTGGACGTTGGCCTTGTGGTTTACGATCTGAACGTTCAGTACGATCTTGTTGTGGACGTTGCTGACGTGGGGCTTTCGCTGGTGCAGAACCTTCAGCGCGCATACTCAAGTTCACGCGATTACGTTCCACGTCCACTTGCATCACACGTACTTGCACAATTTGACCTGGTTTCACCACTTTATGTGGATCAGAAACAAATTCATTGGCAAGTTCAGAAATATGCACTAAACCATCTTGGTGTACACCAACATCCACGAAGGCACCAAAATTGGTTACGTTAGTGACAACGCCTTCAAGTTGCATACCTTCAGTCAATTGCGCAACTTCAGTAATATCTTCACGGAATTTTGCAGTACGGAACTCAGGACGTGGATCACGACCTGGTTTTTCCAATTCCGCCAAAACGTCTTGAATGGTTGGTAGACCAAATTTGTCATCTACAAACTCATCCGCTTTGACTTGGCGAATAATTTCGGTATTGCCGATAATGTCTTTTACCGTGGTTGCTTTTGCAGCAACAATTCTTTCCACCAACCCATAACTTTCAGGGTGAACTGCCGACGCATCCAATGGCTCTGAACCATCTTGAACACGTAAGAAACCAGCAGATTGTTCAAAGGTACGTTCGCCCAAACGTGGCACTTTTTTCAAAGCTTGACGGTTATCAAAACGACCATTTTCTTTACGGTATTCAACGATTTGTTGTGCAATTGCTTTATTTAGACCAGCAATATAAGCCAGAATCGCTGGAGAAGCGGTATTCACATCCACACCCACAGCATTCACACAGTCTTCAACCACGGCATCTAATGTTTTTGCCAAACCAGTTTGATTCACATCATGTTGATATTGACCTACACCAATCGATTTAGGGTCAATTTTTACCAACTCAGCCAACGGATCTTGTAAACGGCGTGCAATTGAAACCGCACCACGAATTGAAACATCTAGCTCAGGTAACTCTTGTGAAGCCAATTCACTTGCAGAGTAAACAGAAGCGCCCGCTTCACTTACAGTGATACGTGTCAGTTGCAGATCAGTATTGGCAGCCATCATTTCCGCAACAACTGCTTCCGTTTCACGGCTTGCAGTACCATTACCAATCGCAATAAGTTCCACGTGGAACTCTCGACATAAACGAGCAAGTTCCGTAATAGAACCCTCTTTATCTTCTTTCGGTGCAAATGGATAAATGGTGCTATGCGCAAGTACATCACCTGCATTACTGACCACTGCAAGCTTCACACCTGTACGGATACCAGGGTCAACACCCAAAGTCGTACGACCACCAGCAGGTGCAGAAAGTAATAAATGACGCAGGTTTTCAGCAAATACATCCATTGCTTCAGCTTCAGCAGCCAAACGTTTATCGGTTAATAATGAATGTTCGATTTGTGGACGAATCTTGCCCAACCAAAACAGTTTAGCCGTTTGCTTTAAATAATCTTGACGCGTTTGCGGCTGAACTTGTTCAAGATTGTATTCAGTCTCAATACGAGCCAATGGCGCATCATCTTCACCATCAACTTTCAAACCCAATACATTTTCTTGACGACCACGTAGCATCGCCAATAAACGATGTGAAGGAACTTTATTAAAGTTTTCAGAAAACTCGAAATAATCACGGAATTTTTTACCAACTTCTTTCTTCTCTTCAGAAGCAACCGCACTTTTTAACACTGCAGTTTTAGCAAAAGTTTGTTTTAATTCAGTGGTTAATGCAATATTTTGTGCCCAGTCATCAATCAAGATGTGCTGAATAGCATCAAGCTGGCTTTCTACATCTGGGTAGTCTTCATGACTAAAACCAGCCAATGCTTCAGTTGGATCAACCTGTTCTGCAATAATTTTTTCAGCAATAGCGCCAAGGCCTGCTTCTTTTGCTTTAAATGATTTACTGGTCCGTTTTGGACGATACGGTGCGTAAATTTCTTCTAATGCATTCTTAGTTTCTGCTGCATTGACGCGCGCTAATAAATCATCGCTTAATTTATCTTGTTCTTGTAAAGATTGGATCACCTTCTCACGACGCTCAAATAAATCACGTAAGTAAGTTAAACGTGTATCGAGTTGACGTAATTGCGTATCGTCTAAGCCTTGCGTGACTTCTTTACGGTAACGTGCAATAAAAGGAACGCTAGCACCTTCATCAATTAAACGAATAGCAGCTTCTACTTGGTTTGGACGTACGGCAAGTTCATTTGCCAACTGCTGAACTAAGTCAGTCATCGTGATTGATTCCACAAGGGTTAAGTCTAAAAGCACTGATTATAAAGTCCATGGCTATAAAATCCACCATTGTTTTTTTGAATATTGTGCCAGTAGATTATGCAAATCATAGAATGTTTATAAAATACCAAGATTTTTTCGCCTAAATATTGAAAAATAGATTGATTGTCATAATTTTGCCTGTATATATTTGGTATCTATCTCTTGATTTTATTGGCAATATTTGTTGCTTTATAACATAGCCAAAACTGTGCAATGAATCGTATACTTCTTTGCATTGTATAAAGACGATGACAATAAACGATAAAGGAGCACATCATGAGTTTAGTTGTACCTGCTGAATCGACGGAAACTGTACACCATGAGACAGATCGGGTCGAACGCATTTTAGTGGTCGATGACGATGTGCGCTTGCGTACGCTTTTACAACGCTTCCTCGAAGACAAAGGTTTTGTGGTAAAAACGGCTCATGACGCAACACAAATGGATCGTTTACTACAACGTGAACTATTCTCTCTTATCGTGCTTGATTTTATGCTTCCCGTGGAAGATGGCTTGAGTATTTGCCGTCGCTTACGCCAGTCAAATATTGATACCCCTATTATTATGCTGACTGCACGTGGTAGTGACTCTGACCGTATTGCGGGTCTTGAGGCAGGCGCAGATGATTATTTACCAAAACCATTTAACCCGAATGAATTACTGGCACGTATCCGCGCAGTATTACGTCGTCAAGTACGTGAAGTTCCTGGTGCACCAAGTCAACAAGTTGAAGTGGTCAGCTTTGGCCCATGGTCTTTGGATCTATCGACTCGTACCTTAACTCGTGAAGGTCAAGTCGTAACGCTCACAACGGGCGAGTTTGCAGTTCTAAAAGCATTGGTTCAACATCCACGTGAACCACTTACTCGTGACAAGCTGATGAATTTGGCACGTGGTCGTGAATGGGGTGCAATGGAGCGTTCGATTGATGTCCAAGTCTCTCGTCTACGTCGTTTAATTGAAGATAACCCTGCTCGTGCACGTTATATCCAAACTGTATGGGGTGTAGGCTACGTTTTTGTTCCAGATGGCGCTGAATAAGCTTAGGAAATAAAACGTTGAAACTTGAACCAATTGATCCACAAGAATTTACTGAGTTCGCGGCTTATTCCGAAAGGCCACGCACCCAATGGGAACGGTTTTTAGATAAAATTAAACCCCGTTCCGCGGCCATGCGCACCACCATCTTGGTTTTGTTCATGGTCTTTTTCAGCCTGTTTATGTCCTTGTGGTTCTTTTGGCGAACACTCTATCTTCCCGAACTACAACAACATGCCCGTTATCTCGCGATTGAATTGGAGCTCGTCAATAATCCAGATATTCGAATTCTACATCGCGATATCGAAGTAGATGTCGATACATGGCTAAAAAACCGTATTGGCATTGAGTATGTGACTGATCCGAGAGAGTTTCCCAAAGTCGAAGACAAATTCTTGGCAGAACTGTTTACCAATCAAATCGAATCTAAACTAGCGAAAGAGCTCGGTGTAGAAAACGTTACAGTTTATTTTAAATTTAAACCGATCCCCCGCATCTGGATCCAAACCCCAGAAATGAACGGGAACTGGGTTAGAGAGCCACTCAAAACCTATACCAACTACAGTGTCGAGCTGATTGCTACGTGGTTGTTTGGGGTTCCAATCCTGTCATCGATTATTATTTTGATTTTGGTACGACAAATGAATCGACCGCTACGTCGATTACAAAATGCTGCCAATAATTATAGTAAGACAGGCAAAGCACCCTATCTCGATACCAATCATGGTCCACTCGAAATCCGTCAGGTGAACCAAGCCTTTAACCATATGGTATACACCCTTGAGCAGACGGAACGTGATCGCCAAATTATGTTGGCGGGTATTTCCCATGATTTACGTACACCACTGACACGTATTCGCCTCACCGCAGAAATGCTGCCTGACGAGTTTTTCCGTGAAGGCTTGATTTATGATGTAGATGATATGGATGCGATTCTAAATCAATTCATTTCCTATATGCGTGATGGCTCGGATGAAGAGTTAACAAACACCAACCTCAATACTTTATTGCAAGAAGTGGTGGTGCAATTCAAACCACTGGATATTCGTTTTCAGGCACAGGAACTACCAATTATTCCTGCCCGTAGCCTGTCATTAAAGCGACTGATTGCCAATTTGGTGAATAATGCTAAACGTTATGGTGCAGAGCCGATTGAACTCTCTGCCAGCCATGTTGATGATCACATTTTAATTACAGTTGCCGATCATGGTGAAGGTATTCCACCAGATCAAGTGGAAGAATTAATGCAGCCTTTTGTTCGCGGTAATTCCGCACGAACAATTCAAGGTAGTGGTTTGGGCTTAGCGATCGTGAAACGTATTGTCGATATTCATCAAGGACAGATCAACATTCGTAATCGTGAACAAGGCGGTCTGGAAGTAGTGATTTCTCTTCCGATTAACTCAGTACCAGACGAAGAGCCGCAAAATAATACCATCGATAAAATTAAACAAACCTTAACGGGGCATTTTTAAAAACCGCGCTTAAGCAACCAATACTCCCTATTTCTTCGACTAAAGTCTTCAATCAAAATACCATCAGATTGAAGACTTTTATTGGTTGAATAGCCTCCAAGCATGAACAACAATCCAGGACTCAATTGGTTTTTCTGCACGAATTCAAGCAAATATCACACAGAAAATAGCCTATTGCATGGCAAGTGAATAAAGCATACTCACCTGTATTAGACCTTAGCCTTATTTCAATCCACTTTTCATGTTTTAGCGATAGAATCCTTATCCAATGAAAAGCAATATTGAGAATGGATGATGTCTTTAAGTCGTATTCGTCTTGCAGCACTGCATGACAAAGTGATGAGTGCAGAGCAGGCAGCTCAGTTTATTAAAAATGATATGACGGTTGGTATGAGCGGTTTTACCCGTGCTGGTGAAGCGAAAGCAGTACCACAAGCATTGGTTGAACAAGCCAAAAAAAATCCGTTAAAAATCACATTAATTACAGGCGCGAGTCTCGGCAATGACTTAGACAAACAATTGACGGAAGCAGGGGTCCTTGCACGTCGCATGCCATTCCAAGTCGACAACACCTTACGTCGTGCTATTAATAACGGCGAAGTGATGTTCATCGATCAACATTTGTCTGAAACCGTTGAACAGATGCGTAACCAGCAACTGAAACGTCCTGATGTTGCGGTGATCGAAGCAGTTGCCATTACCGAAGATGGTCATATCGTTCCAACTACCTCTGTCGGGAATTCAGCCAGCTTTGCTATTTTTGCAGAAAAAGTAATTGTCGAAATCAATACTTCGCTCAGCGAAAATTTCGAAGGCCTACACGATATTTATATCCCGACCTATCGCCCTACCCGTACGCCATTGCCTTTAACACAAGTGGATGACCGTATTGGTTCAACAGCGATTCCAATCGATCCAGCGAAAATCGTGGGTATCGTATTCAATGACACAGCAGATTCACCATCAACTGTGACTCCACCTGATGCTGAAACTCAAGGCATTGCGAACCACCTGATTAAATTCTTTGAAAACGAAGTCGCAGAAGGTCGTTTAGCGAAAAACTTAGGCCCATTACAGGCAGGTATTGGTTCAATTGCCAATGCTGTTTTAACAGGACTTAAAGATTCGAATTTCGAAGACTTGGTCATGTATTCAGAAGTTCTTCAAGACTGTACGTTTGAACTGATTGATGCAGGCAAAATGAAGTTTGCTTCTGGTAGCTCAATCACCCTATCAGCACAATGTGGCGAGCGCGTTTTCGGTAATCTTGAACACTACAAAGACAAATTAGTACTTCGCCCTCAAGAAATTTCAAACCATCCTGAACTCGTACGTCGTTTAGGGATTATCGGTATTAATACAGCACTTGAGTTTGATATTTACGGTAACGTGAACTCAACTCACGTTTGCGGCACCAAAATGATGAATGGTATCGGTGGTTCAGGTGACTTTGCCCGTAACGCACACCTTGCGATTTTCGTGACCAAATCGATTGCCAAAGGTGGTGATATCTCATCAATCGTACCAATGGTCAGCCATGTCGATCACAATGAACATGACGTTGATATCTTGGTAACAGAAGTTGGTTTAGCTGATCTTCGTGGCTTAGCGCCACGTGAGCGTGCACGCGTGATTATTGACAACTGCGTGCATCCACTTTATCAAGGCGCACTCAATGATTACTTTGATCGCGCTTGCGAACGTGGCGGCCACACCCCGCATATTCTTCGTGAAGCCTTGTCTTGGCATGCCAATTTTGAAGAAACAGGTCATATGTTAGCGCCTGTAGCTGTGGCGAAGTCTGCTTAACGCTCAGCTCTCATCTCAATAAAAAAAGCATGTTCCGACATGCTTTTTTTATTTTCCTACTTTGATGCAGCTAAGCGCCCGACTCTCAGCAAAATTGGAAAGCTAATCCCAATCGGCTGCTGCATCTGTAAAATATCTTGTAAGCTCTCCAAAGGGCTGACATGCAACTGATTCTGATAATGCTTTACTGCAGACCAAGTGTTTAAATAATCCCACAATTGTGCCCCTGTCCAGCGTAACACGATCTGCAACTGCGGCATGGTGATCTCCTCAAAAGGAAATGGGATCGTTTGATATTGCTCATCAATATAACGTCGCTCTACATCCCAAAATCCCTTTAAAGTATGATGATAGAGCTGATCGATTCGCTGATTTAAATCTGTATCATCTAACCGAATTAAACCATAACCAATCACTGCAAAAAGACCGTCCACTCTCAGGGTTCGCTTAACTTCTGCATAGAATTTTTCAAAATCAAACCAGTGGATCGCTTGTGCAACGGTAATTAAATCAAAAGACCGATCGGCAAATGAAGTCTGCTCTGCGGCTTGTTGTAAATACTGCACATTAAGGAGTGCTGGGGCCTGATCTAGTTGATTTTGACTGAGGTCTGTGGCAATTACAGTTCGAAAATAAGGAGCTATCAGCTGGGTCAACTGCCCTGAACCTGCTCCACAATCCCATGCACGCTCAAAGCCATTGAGCTGCTTTATTAAGCAATTTACTAACGTTTGTGGATAAGTTGGCCGTGCCTGTTGATAAAGTTCACTTTGCTCAGAAAATAAGTCTTTCATCGTCGTCTATTCTTAAAATTTTGATCTCTCTTCAACATAACAAAATTTCCAATTGAAAATTGTTCAGTAAAAGTTCGATCTTATAGAACTTGTACGATGCGATAGCTGGCTTGTGCAATCGGTTTAAGCTGATCACTCATCTGATAGACTTTGACATCATATGTTCCCACTTGCCATCCATTCGGTGGTGTCGTACTGACCCAGTTTCGAGTAACATTTTGAGTGACTCGACGCGGTGTAAACAACAACACTTCCCCTGTATCTCGATTTAGCCAACGAATAAAGATTTGCTCATCTGCAGGCGATTGCCCCATCGTATCAAAATGAGCAAAGACCTCTTGAAACTGATGTACTTGACGAAGATCTTCTGAAAGCTGTGGCATTACTGGTGTTAAGGCGAGTACTAGTCTGCCAGATAATGCTTGCTCATCATTTTTTGAGCTCAACTCCTCTAAAGCACGTTGAGCAAATACTTTCTTATTCTGAATCATTGAAAAATCTTGTCTAGGAAAAGCCTTTTTCAAATAATCACCCACCTGTTGCTCGGATGCCATTTCAATGATTTTAGCAATCTGCTGATGTTGCTGCTCAGAGAGAGTATTTAAATGCTCATTTCTTGCAGTAAGTCCTTGCGACGTCAAAATCACCACATCTTGTGGATGATTTATTGCGGTTGCATCAGGTTTTGCTGTTTTTGTTATTTCTGGTGCAATAGAGGGTGACACCGCCTGCTTATAATCAGCAGTCAAATACCCTAATCCAAACCCAAGCATTAAAAAAAGTAAATAAAGCCACTTTTCCACAATATCTTCTTCCAAAAAATAAAGGTGACAAAGCCACCTTTAATCTTATCTAGCCCATAGGCTTAAGGATTTAATTACAGCTGAGCAAAGTCCCATTAATCTCTAAACTACCATTCTTGGTTGTAAATGCCCCACCTTCACTCAACACTTTTTGTTGAGTAAAACCAGTTCCTGTTAGCATTCTCAGTGTTGTTGTTCCTTGACACACATTGGTAAAAATATTGACACCGACCTTCGCAATACAGCCATCTGCCGTTACTTTTACAACATTATTGCTACCGAGTGCGCACTGAGCCGTAATTACAGTTGTTGGGGTATTCGATGATTCACACGCAGAGCAGTTATTATTATTTTCGCATGCATTTGCAGCTGACTCTGATTTACAGGTATAGGTCACACCATTTTTAATAATCGTTTTAGAATAAGAGGAATCCGTACGGATATTCCCATCTCCTCCACCTCCGCAAGCACTAAGTAAAATACAAAATAATGAGGCAAAACCTAACTTTATGTTATTTAACATCGTAAAAACCTTATCGTTCTATTAATAATTTAATATATTTAAAAGTCTTATTTTTTGACTTTATATTTAATGATTTACATCTAAGTGCAAACGCACAAATCTTAGCTTAAAGTGCGGAGGTGAATCAAATTATTTGAACAAACAATAAAAAAAAGCCCCAAACTTTCGTTTGAGGCTTTTTGAATATGGTGGCGAGACCCAGGATCGAACTGGGGACACACGGATTTTCAATCCGTTGCTCTACCTACTGAGCTATCACGCCAATGGGGTGTATTAAGCCGTATCTCAGACCAATAGTCAATAATTATCATGAGCTTTTGATTTGAATGCACATTTTTCACGCAATCATTTTTGAGGCAAAAAAAATCCCTGATGGGATCAGGGATTGAAAATACAAATTTATGGTGGCGAGACCCAGGATCGAACTGGGGACACACGGATTTTCAATCCGTTGCTCTACCTACTGAGCTATCACGCCAAAGTGGGCGTATTAAACAATGTTTGCCTAAGCCCGTCAAGCAAATTTGTGGATTTTTATCCTAAACGCTTAATTTTGCTCCAAAGTAGCAAACTAAGGCTTAGATTTTGCCAATATGTGATAAACAGCGATGGATTGCCCCACAACCCGGTTCAAACTGTTTAACTCCTTGCTCTTCCTCCATACGGCACACCTCTTCAACCAAGCGTTCTGCAACCCCACGCCCACGATTGGCTGGATGTACCACAATATATTCCAAAACACGGCTTTCACCTTGTCCTGTCGCCCATATTGCACCTATAATTTTGGTGTTAAATTCAGCAGTGTAAACTGTGGTATATTGCTGGAGATTTTGTTCAAGTTGTTCCATTGCATCTTGCCCATCGCCAAACTCTGGGCTGGTATCGTAAAGTCGCTCTAGCTGAGTACGAATTCCTAGATTATCCAGAGAACTGTAAGCATGTACGGTAATAGGCATTGATTAACCCTCCTGAGCAAACTATGATGCTGTCACTTTTTCGTCACAGCGAAACTATTGGTTTTTAATTCAATCATTTTTGACGTTTTTTGAGGAACGTGTCCATGACGCAACGTATCAGTGAAGTGGTAAGAAATACCAACGAAACAAAAATTCGAGTTCGTCTCAATCTCGATGGTACTGGTCAAGGCACACTCAACACTGGAGTTCCATTTTTAGACCATATGATTGATCAAATCAAGCGTCATGGTCTATTTGATATCGACATTCATTGCGATGGCGACCTAGAAATTGATGACCATCACACCGTCGAAGACTGTGGAATCACCTTGGGGCAAGCCTTTGCGCAAGCTTTAGGCGATAAAAAGGGCTTACGTCGTTATGGGCATTTTTATGCGCCATTGGATGAAGCACTATCTCGTGTTGTAGTTGATCTATCTGGTCGTCCAGGCTTGTTTATGGATATACCATATACACGTGCCCGAGTTGGAAGCTTTGATGTCGATTTATTTTCAGAATTTTTCCAAGGTTTTGTCAATCATGCACTGATGACATTGCATATTGATAACCTGAAAGGCAAAAATAGCCACCATCAAATCGAAAGTGTGTTTAAAGCCTTAGCACGTGCATTGCGTATGGCATGTGAAGTTGATCCACGTGCTGAAAACACCATCGCTTCGACCAAAGGTAGTTTGTAATGACCCGTATTGCTTTACTTGATTATGGCATGGGAAATTTGCACTCTGCGGCAAAAGCCTTAGAGCATGTCGGTGCAACAGTTGATGTCACCAACGATCCAAAACTGATTGCCAAAGCGGATAAAATCGTCTTCCCTGGTGTCGGTGCCATGCGTGACTGTATGCAAGGCATGCATGAAGCAGGAATTGATGAAGTGGTGCGCCAAGCTGCTTTCAACAAACCTGTGCTGGCGATTTGTGTCGGCATGCAAGCCCTACTGCAAAGTTCGGAAGAAAATGGTGGTGTAGCTGCATTGGGTATTTTCGATGGCGTGGTAAAACACTTTCCTGAAATACCCAATTTAAAAGTACCGCATATGGGTTGGAATCAAGTGCATCAACTTGATCCAAGTCATCCAATGTGGAATAACATTGAGCAAGATGCGCGTTTCTATTTTGTGCACAGCTATTATGTAGAGCCAAAAGATTCAGCAGTCACTGCGGCTACTTGTGATTATGGCGTGAATTTCTGCACGGCGATTCATAAAGACAATTTGTTTGCAACGCAATTCCATCCTGAAAAAAGTCATACCGCTGGTCTACAGCTGTTAAAGAATTTTGTGGAATGGAAGATTTAACTAATCTGACCTTAAAAATCGCCATGTAACTTGGCGATTTTTATTGCAAATAAGAAAATAATTCAAACGAAGAATAATGATGTTACCGCCAATTTCTAAAGATTTATTAAATCCATTTAATCCGTATGGGCGTTTTGGCCGATTATCTTATCTGGCTTGGCAAACCGTCATTTTCCTGATTGCTATTCCACTTAACATTTATATAAGTTATGAAATGTTTGGAATTGGACTAGCTGAGCCTTATAAACAACCAGACCTTTTAGCATTATTTTTATTCGTGACCCTTGCACTTTTTGTTGTCTATAGCAGCATTGTTTTTTCTATTCGACGACTACACGACTGTAATCGTTCAGGTTGGTTCGTATTGCTGTTGGGCATGCCTTATCTGAATATTTTGATACTGGTGTATTTGCTGATTGCTAGAGGTGACCATAACTCCAATCGCTATGCTCCTGTGCAACCTACCGCAACTTGGGAAAGAATAATGGCTTACATCGGGTTGGGCTTAATATTCATTACCGCTGTCTTAATATTTATCGTTTTTACGAAAAGCCTTACAGTTTTCCCTTAACCTATATCGATTATTTCCCTCAATGTCTCCACAGAAATAAGCCTGAGAGAATGTGCTCCCATTTTTTAATTTTTCTTTTCTATTTATTTTCAGTGCTATTTTGCTTATTATGCAAACACTTTGAATAAAAACCGAACAATTTATCCTTAAAAAATTCAATCAATATAGGAAGATAAAATGACATCTGATTTTCAAGCAAATGATTCAGGTTTAAGTGCAAATGGGCGTTTTGGGAGACTCTCTTATTTAGGATGGAATATGCTGCTCGGGCTTTCTATGTTCATCCTCGGTATTATTGCTGCGATCTTTATACCAGCTTTCACTAATTCCTCTGCAAATATTCTGGTATATCTCTTAGGCGGCCTTTTTATCATTATTTATGTCGCTGTCCTCTATTACAGTTTTATTTTTTCTATCCGTCGTCTACATGATCGAAATCAGACTGGATGGCTATCACTGTTAATGCTTATACCACTGGTTAATTTCTTGTTTTTTATTTATTTAAGCTGTGCAAAAGGGGATGAAAGCTCAAATAATTATGGCTCACCTCGCATAACAAAAGGCTGGGAAAAAGTTTTAGGGTGGATCTATATTATCCTCGTCCCAATTAGTATTTTAGTTTTAGCTGCAACAGCGATTCCTGCTTATCAAAACTACATCCAGAAAAGCCAGCAGATTCAAATGCAACAGCATCCCTACGCTGAGTAAATACGTCATGTTTACTAAGCCAAGTTCCGACTTGGCTTTTTTATTTCAATAAAACCCTTTAAGCTCAATCAAACGCTTTGAGCCTTTAATGCAGATGGATACGCCTCAACACACTCCCCTTTTAAGCAAAGAACAAATCCGCACATTGCCTGCATTTCAGAATCTAAGCACAGATCGAATCTTGGTGATCCAAACGCTTGACCAATGTAAGACAATTCAAGCTGAACTCGCTTCTATTCAGGTCTTTGGTTTTGATACTGAATCCAAGCCAACTTTCAAAGTTGGAGAAAAATCGACAGGGCCTCACCTGATCCAGCTCGCAACGCCAAACAAGGCATATTTATTTCAAGTCAGCCCTGAAATTTTGGATTTTCTTCGTCCCATCCTTGAAAATGAACAGCAACTCAAAGTCGGTTTTGGACTAAAGAATGATGCGCATATCTTCCGTTGCAAACAGATCCATCCTGCATCAATGATTGACCTATCCAAGAGTTTTGCAAGTTTTGGTTATCGCAGCCAAGTTGGTACTCAAATGGCAATCGCTCTCCTATTCCAACGTTATTTTGCCAAAAGTAAAAAAGTCAGCACCTCAAACTGGTCCGTTAAAAATCTCAGTCCGCAACAAATCAATTATGCCGCGGCAGATGCCTATGCAGCACTGCTCTGCTTTGAGCAACTGTATCAGCAACAATTACTCACAACACAATTATTGCAACAAATCAGAAGAATACTGGCAGGTTTAGCAGTCAAGGCTTAGCGATTGATCAATATTTTGCTAATATGTAGCCAATTTAAACCCTATGATGACGCAAGGAGCGAAAGCATGCTAATCATCCCAGCAATTGACCTGAAAGATGGTAAATGTGTCCGTTTAAAACAAGGACGTATGGAAGACGATACCGTTTTCTCTGAAGACCCTGTGGCAACTGCACAACATTGGGTGGATGAAGGCGCACGTCGTTTACATTTAGTCGATTTAAATGGTGCTTTCGCAGGTACGCCAATTCATAAACCAGTGGTTGAAGCGATTGCGCGTGCACAACCTGAACTTCCAATTCAGATTGGTGGTGGTATCCGTTCACTTGAAACTATCGAACACTATTTGGAAGCTGGCGTTTCTTTCGTAATTATTGGCACCAAAGCCGTGAAAGAGCCTGAGTTTGTTGAAGAAGCATGTAAACGCTTCGCGGGTCATATTATTGTCGGTATTGATGCCATCAATGGCATGGTGGCAACCGATGGTTGGGCCAATGTGACTGATGTAAAAGCGACTGACCTTGCTAAACGTTTTGCCGATGCAGGTGTATCTAGCATCGTATATACCGATATTGCACGTGATGGCATGATGCAAGGTGTGAACGTTGAACAAACTGTGAACTTGGCTAACTATTCAGGTCTGCCTGTGATTGCTTCTGGTGGTGTGACCAATCTAGATGATGTACGCAATCTAAAAGACAAAAAAGGGATTTTAGGTGCGATTACAGGCCGGGCAATCTATGAAGGGACGTTAAGTCTTCGTGAAGCGCAGTTATTGTTAGACCAACAATCACTCTAATCGTTTCAGGCTCTAGTTATTGCAAGAATAGCTAGAGCTTTACCCCCTTGGATGCTATGCTTGCACCAGTTCAAATAAAGACCTTCTCTACTCACATGATGCTTACGCCACCTTAAGTTTTACATTTCCTATGTATTAACTCATCACTGTCTAGTGATGTGGTGTAGTTGTGTGTCTGTATATCACATCACTAGCCTTTAAAAATTCCTAAAAAATAGGCTATTTCTATGTTTTCCAATATTCGAGCGCAATGGTTCTCCAATATCCATGCGGATATTTTGGCTGGACTGGTTGTTGGTTTGGCACTGATCCCAGAAGCCATCGCCTTCTCTATTATTGCAGGGGTGGATCCCAAAGTCGGTTTATACGCTTCGTTCTGTATTGCCGTGGTGATTGCTTTTGTCGGTGGTCGTCCTGCCATGATTTCAGCCGCAACAGGTGCAATGGCCTTGGTCATGGCTAGTTTGGTCAAAGAGTATGGCTTACAATATCTACTGGCTGCCACCTTGCTCACAGGGGTATTACAAATTATCGCGGGCTACCTAAAACTGGCGAAACTCATGCGTTTTGTGTCCAAATCTGTGGTGATTGGATTCGTCAATGCACTGGCGATTTTGATCTTTATGGCGCAGCTGCCTGAACTGGTCAATGTTACATGGCAGGTCTATGCCTTGGTGTTATTGGGCCTGATCATTATCTACCTATTTCCACTGATTCCAAAGATTGGAAAATTATTGCCCTCTCCTTTGGTTTGTATTATCACAATCACGCTGTTAGCAATCTACTTCGGCATTGATATTCGTACAGTGGGAGACATGGGTTCATTACCTGATACGCTTCCGGTGTTCTTGATTCCTGATATTCCCTTCAACTTTGAAACCTTAAAAATCATCTTTCCCTATGCAGTTGCTTTAGCAGCAGTCGGTTTACTTGAGTCGATGATGACGGCGACGATTATTGATGAAATGACCGATACCCCAAGCGATAAATTTCAAGAATGTAAAGGTCAAGGTATCGCCAATATTGCTTCTGGTTTTATGGGCGGCATGGCAGGCTGTGCCATGATTGGGCAATCGATGATTAATGTAAAATCAGGTGGATTAACTCGATTATCGACCTTCTCAGCAGGGATTTTCCTCCTCATCTTGGTGGTGTTTATCAGCGACTGGTTAAAGGTGATTCCGATGGCTGCTTTAGTTGCCGTGATGATCATGGTCTCGATCAGTACTTTTGAGTGGAAATCCATCCGCAGTTTCAGCAAAAATCCAATCAGCAGCAATATCGTGATGCTTGCAACAGTGGCTGTGGTGGTTGCAACCCATAATTTAGCCTTGGGCGTGCTCACAGGTGTGTTACTGTCTGCTTTATTCCTTGCCAATAAATTAGAGCAAGATATTCGAGTTGAGCGATATTTTGAAAATCAGGCGCGTGTTTATGATCTGAAAGGTCAAATTTTCTTTAGTTCTTCAGAAAAATTTATGCAAGGTTTTGATTTCAACGAGGATGTAAGAGAAGTCATTATTGATTTGACCCATTCACATATTTGGGATGTCACTTCCGTGGCAATGATCGACAGTGTGGTGCAAAAATTCCAGCGCAAAGGTGTACACGTTATTGTGCGAGGTTTGAATGAAGCCAGCTCGATCATGATTGATAAATATGGAACTCATCAAAGCTCAAGCTAAGTTTGCATAAATAGCCACAAACTCTAAAAGTGCTTAAGCAACCAAACTTAAGCACCTTTTTAAAATTAATAAATTACGTTTCGGACAAAACGAACGGTGCTACCCCCTTGATTGAGATAACGATAATTGACAGAACTCTCAAATAAAATCGACTCTCCTGCCTGAAGCACTCGATTTTCATGTTCAAACGAAATCGTCAATATCCCCTCCAGCACATAAATCAACTCTTGCCAGCCTGTTTGATCTGGTTCCGCCTGATAGACTTCACCCACAGCCAAAGACCATGTCCATAATTCGACTTGTGTTTGGGTTGGCACAGCAGCCAGAAGCGTGGCATGACTTTCAGTCTGCTGCCCCTGCCAAGCCAAGGTATTGACGATGGCAGATTCACTCAGCTCAGATGGGCTGACCAGCTTTTTAAAATCAACAGTTAAAGCAGTTGCAATCGCATCAAGCTTGGCCAGACTAATATTGACTTGACCTGTTTCCAAAGCAGCAATGGTACGGCGGCTGACGCCTGCTCGATCTGCCAAATCTTGCTGGCTGAGCTGACGTTCGGTACGAAACAGACGGATATTCTGTCCCACATATTGCAATACCGTCTCTGAATGACTCATGCATTCCTACAATAAAAATAAAAAAACTGCGCAATATATTGCACAAAGCTAACAGGCAATGCAATATGTGCAGTATATTGCACTTTACTCATGAGGATGGCTGCGTTGACCGCTTTGTCTCAATCTCCTAAAGCCGCACAATTCGCGCTTATTTTTATTACCATGATTTGGGGTGGTACCTTTCTAGCGGTGCAATATGCCCTGAATTTTAGTAGCCCCATGTTTTTTGTTGGCTGCCGTTTTGCAGTCGCGGCTTTGGCAATCTTCTTAATCTCGCTCAAATCCATGCGTGGCCTAACCCTAAAAGAGGGCTTGGCAGGTACAGCCATCGGGATTGTGATCGCAATTGGCTATGGCACTCAAACCATTGGTCTACAAAGTATTCTTAGTAGCGAATCCGCCTTTCTTACCGCACTGTATGTGCCCTTAGTGCCCATTTTAATGTGGGTGATCTTCCAAAAGATGCCCTCAGTGATGACTTGGGTCGGCACTGCACTGGCTTTTACTGGTTTAATCTTGTTAACAGGCAATGGCTTTTCGAGTATTAACTTTAGTTATGGACAAGTACTCACCCTGATCTGTGCCTTTGTGATTGCACTCGAAATTATCCTGATTGGTTATTTTGCGGGGAAAGTGAATCTAAGACGGGTTACGGTGATTCAACTAGCTGTCGCTTCATGCTTATCGTTTGCCAGTATGCCTTTGGTGGGTGAACACAGTATCCCAAGCTTCTCATGGGGATTGCTGATTATTGCAGTAGCGCTCGGCTTAGCCAGTGCGTTGATTCAATTTGTGATGAACTGGGCACAACGCATGGTTGACCCAACGCGTGCTGCGATTATTTATGCAGGTGAACCGGTTTGGGCGGGTGTGATCGGTCGTATTGCCGGAGAACGTTTACCATTACTGGCCTTGTTTGGAGGAGTATTGGTGGTACTTGGAGTCTTGGTCAGCGAATTAAAATTTAAGTTCTTTGCGAAGAAAAGACGACCAGAAAATTAATAGATAAAAGCGCACAACAGTTTTAGTTCAATAAAATCTATTGTGCGCTGAGATCACTAAGCTGGAATTTGTTTTTGATTCGCAGCGATAGGACTATTGCCAATTTGCCACACGTACGGCAAAGGCGCTTGATTCACTTCCCAATCGCCAATCACTTTCTGTTTATACACCAATGGGTTGTGTGAGGCGACCACACGGGCATTGCGCCAAAAACGGTCCAACTGCTTGTCGGTGCTACTGGCCGATGCACCCAAGGCATTAAACAACTCGGTGCTCAGATTCAAGACCAACTCCGCAATCACCACCTGCCCCTGTGCCGATACTAATTCAGCACGTTCATTAGCCACCAACTCAGCTTGTTCATCATTTTGAAAATGTTGCAAATAAGCAGCATCTAAAGCTTCCGCAGTACTTAGTGCAATACTTTGAGCCGCATAGGCCTGTGCAGAGGCTTTGCCAATGACTTGCAGGATTTGCGCATCTTCACGCACCAGACTGGCATTGCCATGACTATAAATCCGGGTTCGTTGACGCACTTCCTGCTTAAAGGTCTCCACCGCACTGTGTGCAATACCCGCCAAAGTTGCGAGATGAACCACCTGATAAAATGCAGTTTGATATTTAAAACGGTTTTCAAACACCAGAATATGATCTCGACTAATCTCTACATCATTTAAGGTCAAGGTCCCGCTACCTGTGGTTTTTTGCCCAAAACCATCCCAATCATCCACAATATCAATCCCTTCAACTTGCGTGGATACCGCAGCAATTACATGCTGATTGGTGGTCTCATCCAAAGCGAATAGGTCAATCCAATCTGCGAAAATCGTGCCTGTGGAATAATACTTCTGACCATTAATACGGAGTTTTCCATCCTGTGCTGCTGTGACACGAGTCGCTACATCTCCGATTTCAACTTTACCAATTTCTGTCCATGCATTCCCCACAATCTCACCACGGACAAAGCGTTCGAACCAGCGTGTCTGCGCTTCCGTTTTTTGTGCATTTAAACGGTCTTCGACAAAGGCAAAATGCCCGCGTAAGGCCTGAACCACATTCGAATCTGCCTGAGCAAGTTCAATTAATAGCTGAAATAGCTGCTTTTGCGAAACCCCCTCACCACCAAAAGCCACAGGCACACGTACCGCACCAAAGCCAGCCTGTTTTAGCCATTGAATCGGTTCATAGGGCAAGGTTCGGTTTTTTTCCCGTGCTAAAGCGCCTTCCGCGATTCGTTTGAAGATCGGACGGAACTTGCCCGCCACCTGCTCATAATGTGCACCCAAGGAGAGATTTTGATTCGTTTGACTGGTCATAATACTACCCTCTTAGCTCCACGCATGACGTGGCAGTGCCACACCATTTAAATAATAATTACCCACCAGATTGTATTTCCAACGTACGGGATCATGCAGGGTATGCGTACGTGCATTGCGCCAGTGCCGATCCAGATTCAACTCGGATAAGGTGGAACGAGTACCAGACAACTCAAATAATTTATTGGCTGCCAAGAGTGCGATTTCAGTAGTCAGCACTTTCGATTCAGCCGTGAGTAAAGTTGCTTCTGTTACGGTGTCTTCGGTTGGATTGGCCAAAGCACGATCAATCGCCTCGCCTGCCAAAGCTAAAACCGCCTCTGCGGCACGCAGTTTAATTTTTAGCTCACCAATATTACTAATGGTATAGGGATCTTCACTGGCATGTTCCACACCCGAATCAATCCAAGGGCGGGCATGCTCACGGACATAACGAATGGTTTCCTCAATGGCCCCACGCGCAATTCCTGCATCGACAGCAGACTGAATAATTTGCGAAATTGCACCTGCAGCTGTTGGACGTTCAAAAGCCTGATGAATCGGCACCACATATTTTAAATCGACTCGAACATGATCCAGCTGCACGCTACCACTAGCCGTAGTGCGCTGACCAAAACTGCTCCAGTCATTCACAATGGTCAAACCAGGAGTATGTTGTGGTACCAGTGCTGCAAATACTTTGCCATCGTCACTGACCGCAACCACCGGAATCCAATGTGCCAATAAAGCACCTGTGGCAAAGAATTTCTGACCACTAATCAGCGCATAATCCTCTTTAAATTCAATTTTGGTGGTCAAATCCGCGACGGTTTTCGAGTTTTTTTCAGAGAATGCATTGCCTAAACGCTTGCCTTGCAGCACTTGTTCGAAGAAGAACTGCTGCTGTTCCAATGACGCATCCAAACGGATATGTTCTAAAAAGGCCCAATGATTTTGTGCAATCTGCCCTAAAGATGAATCTGCACTGGAAATAATGGTCACCACCTCAGCAAGAGTTTTATAGCTCACCCCAGCACCACCGAACTGTTTCGGAATATTAATCCCCCACAGACCAGAGGTAGAATATTGCTGGATTTCCTGTAGTGGCAACTTGCGTTCATGGTCACGCTTTGCCGCATCTTTGGCAAAAGCAGCCGCTACGCGATGCGCCACAGCAATGGCTTCTTGATCTGAAGCAATCACATGTGCTGGCGCATTATTCAAGTAAAAATCTTGAGGAATACTCTGTGCATCTTCCAGTTTTATTTCTATTTTTGAGGTCATTATAAATACTCATTTTCCAGTTATAAAAATAAACTAGCACTATTTTTATTGCATATTTATAAGTTAAATTTAGAACCTAATCTTTTTATTTAAAATAAACTCAAACCACCACTGATTGATTTAAAAAATAAATTAAAATCAACAATAAACAACTCAAAAAGACGAACTAGCGCGTCAACACCATTTGCTCAAGTAAAAAATAAAATAACATTTTGAATTTAATAAAAAAGAGCCATTAAAACTAAAACCCAAAATCACGTTAAATAGATTCATGATAAACATTTATTTTTTTATGATTAATCAATTCAATCATTTTTAATTAAGATCAATAAAAATCTTTAATTTAGTAACGACCAATGAGCAAGCAAATTAGATTTAATGCCTTTGAAATGAACTGTATTGCGCATCAATCGCCTGGATTGTGGCGTCATCCATTAGATCGCTCAACTGAATATAAAGAACTCGAATATTGGACCGATTTGGCCAAGATTTTAGAGCGTGGTAAGTTTGATGGGGTTTTTATTGCCGATGTTTTAGGCATTTATGATGTTTATCATCAATCAGCAGAACATGCGCTCACAGGTGCAGTACAAGTTCCCGTGAATGATCCCTTGCAAATCGTACCTGCTATGGCAGCAGTCACCAAACACTTAGGCTTCGGTCTGACAACTTCAATTTCGTTTGAACATCCTTATCCCTTTGCACGGCGCATGAGCACTTTAGATCACCTGACCAAAGGTCGTATCGGCTGGAACATCGTCACCTCATACTTGGAAAGTGGCTCAAAGAATTTAGGTCTTAAAACGCAAGTCAGTCATGATCAGCGTTATGACATCGCTGATGAATATTTAGAAGTTCTCTATAAACTTTGGGAAGGTTCTTGGGAGCAAGATGCTGTGCTGCGTGATAAAGAAAAAGGCATCTTTGCCGACTATCGTAAAGTCCACCCCATCAATCATCAAGGTCAATATTTTAGCGTTCCCGGCATTCATATTTGCGAACCTTCACCACAACGCACCCCTGTACTTTATCAAGCAGGTGCATCAAGTCGTGGACAACTGTTTGCCAGCCAAAATGCTGAATGTGTGTTTATTTCTGCGCCAACTAAAGCAGCCGTGAAAAAACTGGTACAAGGCATTCGTTCCAACCTAGTTGAGCAAGGCAAAGATCCTCATTCGATTTTGATCTACACCATGCTGTCGATTGTGGTGGATGAAACCGATGCAAAAGCCCAAGCAAAATTCAAAGAATATCAAAGCTACGCCAGCTATCATGGCGGCTTAACCTTGGCATCAGGCTGGTCAGGTGTCGATTTTTCACAATTCCATGCAGAGGACAAAGTTGAATATATTCATACTGATGCGATTCAATCAATGCTCGACTCTTATGTAAAAGCCGATCCGAATCGAATCTGGACCATTGAAGAGATTGCGAAATTTATTAGTATCGGTGGTAATGGCCCCATACTGGTAGGCTCTGCTGCAACGGTGGCCGATCAACTACAGACATGGGTGGAAGAAACTGATATTGATGGCTTTAACTTAGCCTATATTTTAGCGCATCAAACTTTTGAGGATGTGGTGGAATATCTGGTGCCAGAACTACAGCAACGTGGCGTGTATGCAACTGAATATACCGAAGGGACTTTACGTGAGAAACTGTTTGGACAAGGTCCATTACTGACAGAACAGCACCGCGGGGCAAGCTATCGCTATCATGCAACAGCGAAAACCAACAACAATAGAGAACTCGCTTAGGTTGATACACCACCCAGCGAGTTCTGGCTGGCCTTAGCCTTGATACATCGGCTTATTGTCATTTAAGGCAATCAAACCTCGAATAGCACGATAGACAATCCAGATCCATGCACCAAAGATCACCGCAAAGGCAAAAGTGGTTGCAGAAATCGCAACGCCTGCAAATGCTGTGCCGTTGTCACCGGTAAAGAACAGGAATGAGAACGGAATAAAGGCAATAATATTCCAAGCCAAATACCACCAGAAGGTGCGAATTTGCCAAGTAAAGTGGCTTTCAAAAATTGAGCCTTGTACATCACTGCGTTTTACATAGTTAATGATCAAGGCAATGATTGCCAACAAACCACCAGTAAAAATTGCAATAATATAAAGTACATACAGCACCAAGGTTAAAGTACGGTTTGGATCTTGATCAACGGAATAATTCATTTTTATTTATCTCCAGAAACAAACTCCCTCAATCAATAGAACACATTGAGTGGAGAAATTAGCCAACATATCAATAGTATATGGAAGACTATGGTACAGAAATAAATCTTACGAAACGGTTGTTTTTGTGTTTTATGTCTCAGTTTTTGCTGAGCAAGCCAACCAGCGCACCATCCACCCAAAGAATCTACGATATGTAAGGTCTGCTCTGGAATGCGTCGATTACCCAATTGTGCCGCTTCTTTATCTTGTGCATAGAGCCAATAACTCAACACATTCATCAAGCTGACAAATAACAAGGTATACGGTGGTAACAATTTACTAAAGCTTGCGCCCACCATAAAGACAATATAAATCACAATGCCAATCTGCATCGCAGACCAGCGTTTCGACGGTTGAGGTTGACTCGGACGAGCACGATGTTCAATCACCTGCGATGCTTTCAAATACGTCGCCTGTTGAGCGCGATAACGACCGCGCTCATCCAAAATGACTACATATTCCAAGGCACAACCGACCAAAGGTCGAGGCCCTGTGCGAGCAAAGTCTTTGATATGGATAAAGACACGATCTTTTGCTGTGTCATTAGGTTGGATAAAGCCATAGCCTTTATCGTCAAACCACTCAACTAAACGACCTTGATCTCGCATGTCTGTTTCCTAAGCTGTGATTCGTTGTAAACGGTCTTGTAACATCATGCGCATTTCCAGCGGATCTTTTTGCAAAATATCATCGCCTGTACGCCCTTGCTCAGCATTTTTCTGCGCCACTTGTAAGCGCATGCTCCAGAAACGGCACGCCGCCATCGCCAAGAAGATATTTAAACAAGCTAACTCATCAACGGTCAGCTGACGAATGCTTTGATAAGCTTCAAGAAAAGCATCGGCCTTAGCTTGATCTAAATGCGCTTGTGGATAGGCGGTACAAAAGTCATTGATACTAATCGCAATATCAAATAACCATTCATCTTGATTCAATTCATAAAAATCAAGAATACCCTGTAGTTGATCGCCTTCAAACAACGTGTTATCTCTAAATAAATCTGAATGAATAAAGCCAGTAGGGCGGTCTGGATGCTGCTGGGTGATTGCTGCAAACTGTTGGAACACTTCTGCCAATAAAACCTGATCTTGCGCATTCATTTGTGGCTTAAGTTGCTCAGCAACATCTGACCAATATTGATGATTACGATTAAAATCACGTTCTAAAGGAAAGCTTTGTAAGGCCAAATGCAATTTTGCCTGTGCTTGTGCAATCGCCTGAATTTGGATAATGCTGGTATCTTCAGGATGCTCACCCATCAAGCGCGGGGCAATTTGTGCAGGTTTATCTGCAATACTATGAATCGCCTGCCCACTATGCTTTAAAGGCACCGCCACAGGTACACCAGCCTCACCCAAACAATCCAGTACAGGCACCAGTTCACCTGCCCCTTCAGCATCTAATTCTTCAAAAACCGTTAAAACATATTGTTTCTTTGATTGATCCACCAAAAAATAATTGGTGTTTTGAATACCGCCTTGGATTGGAATCAGGTCAATCACCGCTAAACCATAAGGCTCAGCAAAGGCTTGAACTTCTTCTAAACTCAACGGGGTATAAACCGACATGGAAAACCTGCAAAAAATAGCTGTGAAGTTTGATAGAATACCTGTTCCCTCCATGAAGGTGTAGCACCCCTTTCTTTATTGGCGATTTTTTGGAAAATTTTATGCTCGCAAAACGTATTATCCCTTGCTTAGATGTTGATAATGGTCGAGTCGTCAAAGGCGTTCAATTCCTTGATATTCGTGACGCAGGTGACCCTGTTGAAGTCGCCCGTCGTTATAACGAACAAGGTGCCGA
Organism: Acinetobacter sp. C26M; assembly: GCF_023702675.1. NCBI lineage: Bacteria > Pseudomonadati > Pseudomonadota > Gammaproteobacteria > Moraxellales > Moraxellaceae > Acinetobacter > Acinetobacter sp. C26M. The sequence goes on along the minus strand of NZ_CP098478.1, from coordinate 230,373 downwards.
TGAAATTACCTTTTTAGATATTACTGCTACCCATCATGGACGCGACACCACTTACCGTACCGTAGAACGCATGGCAGAAAGCGTTTTTGTACCCTTAACTGTGGGCGGTGGTGTCCGTAAAGTTGAAGATATCCGTTTATTGTTGAATGCAGGTGCCGATAAAGTCAGTATCAACTCTGCTGCGGTATTTACCCCTGAATTTGTCCAAGAAGCCTCGCAACGCTTTGGTGCGCAATGCATCGTGGTCGCAATTGATGCCAAAAAAACGGGCGAGAACAAGTGGGAAATTTTTACCCACGGCGGTCGTAAGCCAACAGGCATCGATGCGATTGAATGGGCGGTGAAAATGGCTGACTTCGGCGCAGGCGAACTGCTGATTACCAGTATGGATGCTGATGGTACCAAAGCAGGTTATGACATTGCTTTGATGCGTCAAATCAATGATCGCGTCAATATTCCAACCATCGCTTCGGGTGGTGTAGGAAACTTACAACATTTAGCAGATGGCATCTTAAAAGGCGGTGCAGATGCAGTACTGGCTGCTTCTATTTTCCACTTTGGTCAACACACCATTCCAGAAGCAAAACAATATCTTGCCGCACAAGGCATTGAGATGCGTCTTTAATTAGATGAGCCATAAAAAAACCTCTCAAGTGAGAGGTTTTTTATTTAAATAAAGCTACATACAGACAAAAAAATACCTTGCTGAGCAAGGTATGGAAACTGCGTTATACAACGCTAGAGGGTAAACACAATATCATCATTTTGAACAAATTCTGAGCATTTAAAATGCTTGAGCTAAATTAGCGAGAAAATGAGTAAAGATATTGACATTAAAAACCAATTTTATTGACAATTCACGACATACCCCTATTTTTATCGTCATGATTTGTCAATAAAACAAAGATCCCCTCAAGATCAATCCAGTTTAAGCCACTGATTCTTGTTTTGGTTCTGCCTCAGTTTGCTTTGCAGGCGATGTTACCAATTTTGGTTTTTGTTCAACCCATTTTGCAGGAAAAACGGACTCAATCGCTTGCGTCAAAACTTTAGATAAAGCTGCAGGTAAAGGAAGACCCAATGGATTGGCCTCTTTTAAATCCGCAGAAGACACCACACGGGTACCCATCACATAATCAAACCATGGACGCGTCACGCACCAGTTAGCATCTTGGTTTGAATTCATATGATGATCATAATGCCAAGGAATGGTTTGTTTTGCCCAGTCAGGCTCTAAGTGTGCCCGACGATGCACATAATAATAGTTGCCTGCACTATACAGTGCTGCCAAAGACATTCCTTTTGAGATTGGATAAAACGCCACACTGGCAACGCCTGCCACCACAGCCAAAGACATAATTTCGTTACGGGTACGCCAATGCTCCACCCCTTCAACATAGCAATCATCAGAAAACTGCTGTTTACGTACTTCACGATGATGCGCCCAGTGCGATTCCATACTTTTCGGTACAGGGCTATAACGTGGCTGTCCCGGACGATGTACCCCATGCAAAATGTATTTATGTGCAAACCATTCAAATGCATTTGCAACAGCCAATCCTGCGATAAAACCCTTAATCATGGTTTTCTCCAAATGTTTCCTTATTTTTATTAAAGATATAAATTTTTGTAGGCGAAGTATTGACGATACGATATATTTATATTGACAAAACACGACAAGATAAGGAGTGGACAGGATGTCTCAACTCAAGAACTATACAGGCTCTGTTTTTGGTGGTTTGGGGCATTTATTAAAAGCATATTGTGAAGCAGAGAACATCCATATTCCTGAACAATTACAACAGGTTCAAAACCTAGAGCGTTTTGATTATGTGATTTGGCGTGATCTGTTGGAAGATCTAAATCGACTGCATCCGAAGAGTGGTCTAGGCTTGGAAATCGCAGCCTATGTACAACCCAAACACTTAGGTATCATTGCCTATTTGGCTTTATCCTGTGAAAACCTAGGTGAAGCTTTGGCACGCTATCATGATTTTCATCGGCTGATTTATGATGGCAGTCCTTTGGTGGTTGAATTTAATCCTCCCTATGCGTCAATTCGTTGGGAAGCGCCTGAGCCACATCCGACCCAACTGACCGATGAAATCGCGATTGCCCTGATGGTACAATTCCTTAAACTGTTTATGTCAGGTGATAGTATCCATCTACATGAAGTACATTTCGTCAATGCTGCACCAAAAAACATCAGCATTTATGAGCAATATTTCCATTGTAAAGTGCGTTTTGAACAACCCAAAACCCAATTATTATTGCCTGTCAGCGAAGCTTTTAAGCCACTCAAAACAGGTGATCACACCTTACAACAACTGTTGTTACAGCAAGCCCAAGCCTTGCTGGATAAACTGCCTAATTCGACTCAACTGGATCAACGGCTACAACATGCCATTTTGACAGGCCTACAAAAAAACCAATATCAAATCGATTTTATCGCCGAAAAACTTGGCCTTTCCGTGCGTCAATTACAGCGCCATTTACAACAACAAGACACCACCTTTCAGGAGCGGGTACAGCAGGTTCGTTTTATGTTGGCGACCGAATATTTAAAAGATCCTCATCTGAGTTTACAAGAAATTGCGCTACTGCTCTGTTATTCTGAACAAAGTGCTTTTCAGCGAGCTTTTAAGATTTGGACGGGGCAAACCCCGCAACAGTGGCGAAACAACAACACAACTTACAATTCGTAATAAAAATACTGACGAACTAACGGTTTCGCAACTGATCGATTTTTTCGCCCGTTTTATATAAGAGCCTATATACCTATGTGAATTAGTTCACAATTTTTTCACGAGGGTTAAACATATCCATAATAAATTTTGGATGTTTGCTTTTTTTATTTTTTATAACTGATGTGGTGATAACAATGAACAAATATTTAGCAGAATTTCTCGGGACCTTTTGGCTTGTTTTTGGTGGTTGTGGTAGTGCTGTTCTTGCAGCTGCGTACCCTGAACTTGGCATTGGTTTCTTAGGTGTTGCATTAGCATTTGGTTTAACTGTTTTAACAGGTGCTTACGCTTTCGGTCATATTTCTGGTGGTCACTTTAACCCAGCTGTCAGTGTTGGTTTATGGGTGGGTGGACGTTTTGATTCTAAAGATTTAGTCCCTTATATCGTGTCTCAAGTGATTGGTGGTGCGCTTGCAGCATTCGTGCTGTACATCATCGTACAAGGTCAAGCAGGTTTCGCAGGTACTGGCGGTTTCGCAACCAATGGTTATGGTGAACTCTCTCCAAACCATTTCTCTGTCGCATCTGCATTCTTGATTGAGGTTGTTTTAACTGCATTCTTCTTGATCGTGATTATGGGAGCAACGGATCGTCGCGCGCCTGCGGGCTTTGCACCAATCGCGATTGGTTTAGCTTTAACCTTGATCCACTTGATCAGTATTCCAGTCACCAACACATCTGTTAACCCTGCACGTAGTACTGCAGTTGCGTTATTTGCTGAGACCGCAGCAATCAGCCAACTTTGGTTGTTCTGGGTTGCACCAATCATCGGTGCCATCATTGGTGCAGTGATCTACAAATTCGTGGGCAGCGAGAAAGACTAAGCACGATACATCCCATAAAAAACCAGCCGTTAGAGGCTGGTTTTTTATTTATAAGAATGGATTCTCTATGTCCTGCTCAGGCTTTCTGTCAATCTGTTCAGGAAGTTGTTCTTTCTCCAAAGCGGCAACCACATCATTAATAAAGCTTTGCAATGCCTTTGCCGTTTTCAGCCCTGCCTGATCTTTGGTAATCTGTAAATTGCCATATAAACTCACGCAATCGACCTGATTTTCCAAGGTCAGATCATAAATTGCTGAGGATTCATCACCCTGTTCAAAAGGTTTAAACATCGTTTCCCTCTCATTGTTGTTGTCTATTCCACAACATGAGCCATGCAGAATGACTTTGCAAGATGTTCTACATTATCTCAACATTTGTAAGAAATACTGCAGCAATGCATTTACCAATTGATTGATCAAGGCTTGTTTGGTCTCTTCATCAATTTGTGGGAATTTGCTTTCTGCGGCCTCGGTTTGCTGTGAAGTAAATTCACGTTGCTGCACTTGAATGGCATCGGTTTTAACTTCTTCTGCACACTGACTCTGTCCATCCCAATGCGAATAACTGATGTCTTTATTCGGCTTTACTTGTACTGCAGAAAGTGGCAATTGATAAACATTACGCTTCTGTTGTTCCGTCAATTGAGGGAACAAGTTGATGCCAAGTTTCTCTTCCAAATAGCAAACACTGACCACTTTGACCTGCTGAGAATTATTATTTGGCGCATAGTAAGCACCAATAATCCCTTGCTTGGGTAAATACACCGCTTTATATACCGCAGTCGGCACAATCACGCCCTTACCAATAGTTTTCAGGCGTTTACCTTCAAATACTGGCCCTGTCAGTACATAGGCATCTTTATGCTGTTTGGTCACGACTGAACGTACCGCTTCTTCTAACTTACGCCAAACTTCCTGATTATTTTTAGGTGCTTGCGGAACCATATTGGCTAAAGAAAAGCTGTCATACTGTGCCGCAGTATTATTCATATCGCCATTTGGTGCCATATGCCCACGGTCATAGCCCGAGCCACGATAGTCAGATAACAACGCACGATGTGCAAGTTTGACCCGTGTTTCTTCGTGGAAATTATCTTCCCGTTTAATTTTGACGCTTAAGCGTTCTGGTGTCAGATGTTCTGCCGTCCACAATGGGGTCTTAGATACACCTGAATACATCACATTAAAATCATTAAAGCACAAGGCATAGCTGTCTTTTTTCAGACTGTCTTTGCTTAATAACGGTGGAACATCACGATAAAATTGTTTTAGACAAGCAGCATTACTGGATTGAAATGGCATCAACTTCGAAATTTTTTCACTACCAAATGCGATCGCAAAACTTCCTGTCGCGACCAAAGCCAACACCATCTTTCCAATATTTTGGCTCAAAAAAGCAAATGGTGTTTTACTCTTTCGAGTTGGTCTCTTTGCCATAACTACATCAAAATCAATACGAACGCGCAGCTTAACAACTCAAAAGCCCTGTGTATATTGAGTTTCAGCCCAGAGCGACACTTTATGTCGCAAATCTGTACACTTGATCTACAGACAATAAAAAAGGCACGCTCAGGTGCCTTTTTTATACGTTTTTCTTAAATTTCGATCTGACTGCCTAACTCCACCACGCGGTTGGTTGGAATCTGATAGAAGTCACTGACAGGGCTGGTATTACGCTGCATCGAGATGAACAACTTTTCACGCCACGGTGACATGCCATCCCCCACGGTATGCACGATACGATCACGTGAAATGAAGAAACTCATTTGCATCATATCGAATTCAAAACCAAGTTCCTTATAAGCTTGCTCTAATGCATTCGGTACATTCGGCTGATCTTTAAATCCGTAGTACATATAGATTCGATAAAAATGCTCATCCAGTTTTTCAACTTTTAAGCGATCTGCTTCAGCCACATACGGAATATCTTGGGTATATACCGTGACCATCACATTACGTTCATGCAGCACTTTATTGTGCTTGATGTTGTGTAACATCGCATGCGGCACAATGTTTGGTGTACCTGTTAAGAAAATCGCTTCACCTGGTACAAAATGGGTTTCTTTACTCATGCCAATACTCTTGATAAATAACTCAATTGGCAAAGCATTGGTTTCCATACGGTTATAGACAATTTCGCGACCACGTTTCCACGTCATCAAAATGGTATATACCACCACACCAATCAGGATCGGCACCCAACCACCTGATAGGATTTTCAATGAAGTTGAACCAACAAAAATTAAATCAATAATCAGGAATGGCACCGCAAATAACGCCACTTTCCATAACGGCCAACGCCATACGCCATAGGCTAAGGTCGAGATCAAAATCGTACCGCACAGCATGGTCATGGTTACCGCTACACCATAAGCACTCGCCAATTCTGCACTGCTTTCAAACAATAAAATCAGGATCACCACCGAGATAAACAACACCCAGTTAATGAAAGGCAGATAGATCTGACCTTGTTCTACATCCGAAGTATGGTGCACGGTTAAGCGCGGTAAATAGCGTAATTGGATGGCTTGGTTCGCCATTGAAAATACGCCTGTGATCACCGCTTGGGAAGCAATCACGGCTGCGGCTGTCGCCAAGCCAATCATCGGGAATAAGGCCCAATCTGGAACCAGTAAATAGAACGGGTTTTCAATGGCTTTGGCATCACGTAACAGCAGCGCCCCTTGCCCTGCATAGTTTAAAAGCAAACAAGGCAGTACCACCAAGAACCACGCCAGTTTAATTGGCACGCGTCCAAAATGCCCCATGTCGGCATACAACGCCTCACCACCGGTCATGGTCAGAATCACTGCACCCATGGTGATAAAGGCAACTGTCGGTTGATCAAAAACAAAATGGAACGCCCAATACGGATTGACCATCATCAATACATACGGGGTCTGGATAATGCTCCAGAGACCAATCAGACCAATAGATGCAAACCATAACAGTGTAATCGGGCCAAAGAATTTCCCCATAGTGGCAGTACCATGCCGCTGCACCATAAACAGCGCAGTGAGGATACCTAAAGCAATCGGAACCAGCCAACGATCTAAAGCAGGCGTCACCAGACTTAAACCTTCAATCGCAGACAGTACTGAAATTGCCGGGGTAATGATCCCATCACCAAAGAACAGGGATGCCCCGATAAAGCCCAATGCGATCAAAAAGATTTTATTTTTATTGCTAAAAACGGAGGAACGCAGATTCAGTGCGAGCAATGACATGATCCCGCCTTCGCCATTGTTGTCCGCACGCATGATCATTGAGACGTACTTAAAACTGATGGTTAGGTTCATACACCAGAAGATCAGCGAAAGAATACCTAAAATAGAACCTTCACTGATATCAACATGCCCTGTGACAAAGCATTGCCGTATTGCATAGAGTGGACTGGTTCCAATGTCTCCAAATACCACCCCTAATGCTGCCAGCGTCATCGCGGGCAATGCGGCTTTTTTTGCAGTACTTTGCATATGATGTTGTCTTCAAAGTTGAACGTTATATGGCGCAATATTATCACTAGCCAAAAAGTTTTTCTGCAAATCTGTTCGACTACAACTTGGCAGCGTGCATTTTTTTGGGTACTATCGCACACCTTGGTGAGGTGTCCGAGTGGCTGAAGGAGCACGCCTGGAAAGTGTGTATACGTTTGCGCGTATCGAGGGTTCGAATCCCTCTCTCACCGCCAGAATTTTTATTCATGTGATTGCATGAAATGAGAAAGCTTAAATCTGATGATTTAAGCTTTTTTGTTTATATCATTTTTAGCTTAAGCAAAATTCTCTAAAATTTAAACCAAAGATCAATTCGAATTAATTCAAGAATCTTCTAAAGTCCGATTGGGAAAACTACATTCAAACCTACTGCATTGTCTCTGATTGCAAATAAAGATTGGTATAAATTCGACTATCGACATCTATAGCAGAAAAGAAAAATCATCTTTTATTTAATATTCAAAATTTAGGAAGAATTAATTCTAACTTTGATAACGTATCTATAAACACATGCTCTTTTTATCAGAATTTTGCTACTCTATTTCTTTTACTTTCCTCGCTTTCACTATGCTCAGTTTATTTGTTTACGGGACTCTAGGACCAAACCGTCCTAATGCCCATATCATGGAAAATATTGGTGGTACATGGGCAGAAGCACATGTATTTGGCACACTCAAACAACAAGGCTGGGGAGCTGAATTGGGCTTTCCAGGTATTGTGCTCGATCAAAGCGAGCATAAAGTCTCTGGCTTTGTCTTTTTTTCAGACAATCTAGAACAACACTGGCAAGCATTGGATGAATTCGAAGGTGCAGGCTATCAACGCGTCCCTGTTAAAGCGCATTTAAGCACAGGTGAAGTGATTGATTCCTTTGTCTATGCACTCAATAGCTAAGCTGAAATCGGCGAAAATTCGACAAACGAATTAAATTTATCTGATTGCTCATTTTTTCGCTTGTTTTTTTAAACAGATTCTGTAGAATTCTCGCCACGTTGCCGGCATAGCTCAGTTGGTAGAGCAACTGACTTGTAATCAGTAGGTCCACAGTTCGAATCCGTGTGCCGGCACCATTTCTCGCTTTACTCTCGTTTCTTCCCCATCATTTTCTCAAAATGCGAAATATTCGGATTTAATAAATCCCATTCATTGGCATGACTCACAAAACATTCTGCTTGCGGTTGATACAAATTTGGATCATCCAATGTTCCTGCACGGATTGAAATCATCTCAGGTACGAGTTCTGGTAGGCCAAACATTTGTGAACCACAGTTTGGGCAAAATGCACGGCGGATCGGCTTGCCAGATAATCCCAAAGACTCAAAATATTTTAATTCGCCATTAATTTTCAGTTCTGATTGATGAAAGAAGGCAATCGGTGCATAAGCACTGCCTGTAGCTTTCTGACAATCACGACAATGACAATTAAAACGATAACGTGGCGCAACCTCCGCCTGATAGCTCACTGCCCCACACAGGCATGAACCTTTATATTCATTTGGCATCTTGTTCTCACTTTTTTACTGCACTGATTTGAATATAACGTACTAATCCATCATGGTAGAGTTTTCGGCACAACTTGGCAGTCATGTTTATTTTGAGTTGAGCCAAATCAAATGCTGATTTTTCAATTTTCCGTGTTTCGATATATTCCGCAAAACCATTCAATACGGGTTCGGAAAAATCCTGAATTTGAATATCAGTAAAACCATGCTGCGCTAAAGTCTGCCCCAGCTGCTGCTGATCCATCAATTGTTGCCAATTCACATCGGCACTTTTCAACAGATAGCGATATTTTTGTTGTTGTAGCGCAGAACACTGCTGCCAATTATCCGACCACATCAGGGTGTGAAACGCGATCCGACCTTTTGAATTCAAAACTGAAGATGCTGAATTGAGAAATGAATTCAAATCACTGTGATAAGCCGCATCTATACACAGCACCACATCAAATGAATTCAAAAGTTGCAGTGCTTTTAAATTCAAAAAAGATCCACAATGAATTTGAATCTGCGGTAATTGTGTTTGAATTCGTTTGACACAATCAGGCTGTAACTCAACTGCACTGAGTTGTTGAATGTGATAATGCTGGGTCCAGTGCAACAAACTGGCACCTTGTCCACAGCCTAGATCTAAAACACGATCTGTGGATTTCAGTTGAATCGATTGCGCAATTTGATCGGCTAGACTTCGGCAGGCCTGTGGATAATTTTCATGTTGATCTCGCCAAAAACCTAAATTACTCCAAGCAAGCAATGCATCATCACCGAGTCGTTTGGCATCAATCGCATATTTATGCCCAATGACTTTTTCAATCAATGCTTGCTTGAAGGTTGCCATGCTTAATAACCGAGTTCAGGCGCAACTTTAACTTTTGGTTTTAATCCAACAAATGGAACGGCTGCACCTAAGATTTCAGAAATATGCATCGCAGAGGTCACAGCCGATTCTAAGATTGGCAAACCATCGCACGACCATGAACCGCAATAAAACACTTTGCGATTTAAATCCAAATGACGTTGCTGAATTTGTTTATTCAGGGCGACCGTTTCTGAATCGACTACTGCACGGGTGAGTTTTACCTTGGAAATGATTTTCTTCGGATCGATATCAATCACAGGACACCAGGTTTGGAACACGGCATTTTTACCGACTAAGCTTGGCTCAATTGCATTAATCCACACAGTAAATTGCTGACGGGTAAATTTACGATCCATCATATAGCTCAACACCGCCCAATCTTTACGGCGTTGCGGCATCACAATTGGATCTGTATGAATAACCAAATCGCCCTGTTCGAAGCGGAATTTTTTCAGTAAGGCAATATCATCGGCAAATTGTGGTTGCTTGAGAAAATCTTCAATCACTGGCGTTGGTGTCGCAATCACCACACGATCAAATAACTGGCTCTCACCTTGCGCATTTTCTACCAAGACCTTATCGCCCTGTTCTTCAACTTTTTGAACAGGCGAACCACTATGAATTTCGATGCCTTCAATCAAACGATTGACCAAGGCAGGTGTTCCGCCTTTCATTCGCAATAAGGCTTCACCCTCAGTCAACTGACGAATAAATTCCAGTAAAGGTTTGGCTGGCCATTCCCCAATGGTTTTAGGATGACAAGTACAAATGGTATACAGCACCGGCATCACCGTGCCATGCCAGAACACTTCCTCAATATGATATTGATTCATGAATTCAGCTAAGGTGATGTCTTGATTATCCGATTTAAAAAATTGATGCACCGCTGTTTTCAGCTGCAACATGCCTTTGACCAAGCGCCAACCATATTGCTGAATCCCTTTGCGATTATTAATAATTGGGAAATTGCCGATTCGGCTGCGTGACGTCGTCAACCATGTATCAGTCTTATCTTCGAACAACCAACTGCAAGCCATAAAGGTACGGACAGGGAACGTTTCTATGCCCAAGTAACTTGCCAAGCTTAGGGTGTTTTTCCAAAGCTTTGGATTCATTACCCGTAGCGGAGCATCAATAATGCCCCCATCAAAATCAATACTATGACTATCCATGCCTCGCCCTGCGAGTGCTTCGAATATCGTGACCTTATGCCCTGCATCATGTAGGATTCTGGCTGAGGCAAGTCCTGCCATTCCACTGCCAATAATTGCAATATCCAAAATTATGTCCCATCAGTTGATGATTTTTCTTGATTATGACCGATAGTTAAGCGAAACACGGTATTAAAAAATACCAGATTGAAGGCTTCTGCCAGACTTTTGTCGTAATATCGTTGTTGGATTCTTGTTACATTTTATCACAAATTGCATTTTCATCTTAACATGATGAAAAAATTAAACTTATTATATTTTAGGACACAAAAATATACAGAACATTCTATATTTTTTCATTTTCAGCAGCTTATACGCTTTGCAAGCTCTAAAATCGGTGGTATGTTTATTAAACAACAACGAGAACAAAGTCACATAACAAGCTGAATAATTATAAGTGACATAATATTAAAAAAATCAATAGAGGACCCTTACAGCGAAAGCCTATCACTCTAACGGAGTGATAGGCTTTCTTATATAAGCAACTGATTTAATTTATAATTAAGCTTCCATCGAGCCAAATTTACCACTATTGAAATCACGAACTGCTTCAACGATTTCTGCTTTGCTATTCATGACAAAAGGTCCATAACCTTCAATCGGTTCATTCAGTGGCTGACCAGTCAAAATCAAGAATTTACTGTCTTGTTCTGCCTTGATACTAAAGTCAATTTCTTCACGGCTCAGCACCACCAAACTCGGTGCCTCTATGCTTTGGCTTTCATTTAAGATCACCTGTCCTGAAAGCAATACCAATAATGCAGTATGACCTTCAGTTGCATAAAAGGTATGTTCTTGACCTTGTACAATCGTACCATCCCAGACATTGACTGGGCTAAACGTCGTCGCAGCACCAGCAGTATCTTGGTATTGACCTGCAATCACTCGCATCTCACTACCCGCATCATCCAATTTAATGTGCTGAATTTGATCGGCTTCAATGGCTTGATATTTTGCTGGCGTCATTTTGGAATGCGCTGGCAAATTGACCCACAACTGCACCATTTCAAACAAACCACCTTGATGAGCAAATTCAGGAGAATGGAACTCTTGATGCAAGATACCACCACCTGCAGTCATCCATTGCACATCGCCTGCTTTAATCGTTCCACCACCACCACTTGAGTCTTTATGCGTCACTTCACCTTTATAGGCAATGGTGACCGTCTCAAAGCCACGATGAGGATGTGAACCTACGCCATGCTGCGCTGTGGTTGGATCAAAACGATACGGTGCCGCATAGTCCAATAACAGGAATGGACTGAGGCTTTGGCCTAAACGGTCGTAAGAAAACAAGTTATAGACTGGGAAACCATCACCCACCCAGTGCATGTGTTTGTTTTGATACACACCAAGAATTTTTTTCATTTGGTTTCTCCTATAGCGTAGAAGTTCTGTTCTTGGTCTCTATTTTACGCTTCGAGCAGCTGGGCTTATAGCCTCAGATTGGCAACACATTATTCTACAAATAGGACAATTTAAAATTAAAAAGTGAATCAGCGCTTAAACCTTATCAATCATCCCATTTTTGATATTGTTTATCTCATTTTTTGCGCTTCATCTGACTTAAAAATTTAACTAGCATAATTTCAAGCAGTACGGAAATTCACTTTCTTTTCCGTGTTCTTTTTACAAAAACATGAGGATACAACAATGGCTAAAGACTATATTCGCCTAGACAAAGACAACGCAGCCGTACTTTTGGTCGACCACCAAGCGGGCCTACTTTCATTGGTTCGGGATATTGATCCAGATAAATTTAAAAACAATGTCTTGGCATTGGCTGATGCCGCAAAATACTTCAACTTACCAACAATTCTCACCACCAGCTTTGAAAATGGCCCAAATGGTCCACTGGTCCCTGAACTTAAAGCGCTATTCCCTGATGCGCCATATATCGCTCGTCCAGGTCAAATTAATGCTTGGGACAATGAAGACTTTGTTAAAGCAGTCAAAGCAACTGGTAAAAAACAACTGATTATTGCGGGTGTGGTAACGGAAGTCTGTGTCGCATTCCCAGCCTTGTCTGCATTGGCGGAAGACTTTGATGTATTCGTCATTACTGATGCTTCAGGAACATTCAACGCCTTAACTCGTGATGCAGCATGGGATCGTATGTCACAAGCAGGCGCACAACTCATGACATGGTTTGGAATGGTCTGCGAACTGCACCGTGATTGGCGCAATGACATCGAAGGCTTAGGCGCTTTATTCTCGAATCATATTCCTGATTATCGCAACTTGATGACCAGTTATTCCACCAATACCTCAGAAAAATAAACCGTAATATCAAGATTAGTAGAGGGTCTGTTGACATTTCAGCCATGTCTTGCGTTATCAGCTAAAACGACATAAACAAGGCATGAAATACAGGTAATGGTCATCCCCTTACCAAGTTTCATAACGCAGTTTAGGGAAGTTTTAGCTATAACCCTGAGCAAGAGCAAAGCACTGCTTTGATTGCAGCGCAAGGCGAAGCTCAAAGACAGAGACATTTTCTGTCGCAATGAGAGCTATAGCTCGTAAGGTGAAATGTCAACGGCCCCTAGTTAATGCTATTCTAATCTTGTCGTATTTATCGGATTCGCTTTGCCTTGATCAACTCATTTGATGACTTCCATTATTTCTATTTGGTGGTGAAACACGGCGGATTTAGCGCAGCCAGCGAAGCTGAGAACATCAGCAAATCCAAGCTCAGCCGTCGTATCATTGAACTTGAGCATAAATTTAATGTCAGCCTGATTCAACGCACTACCCGCCATTTTAAAGTCACGGATTTAGGCCAAGAATTTTATGAAGAATGCTGCAAAGTGATTGCACAAGTTGAGTGTGCCGAGAATGTTTTACTCAAGCAAAAAAATGAACCGCAAGGTACGGTCAAAATCAGTTGCCCACCTTTGATGATGCATTTCCAGATTCGAAAATTACTCAATCAGTTTTTAAAAGCCTATCCCAAAGTTGAAATTTCTTTAGAATTGACCAGCCGTCGTGTCGATGTACTTCACGATGATATTGATATTGCGATCCGAACCAGTTTTGAACCCAATCAGGATTCGAGTTTAATCGTCCGCGATGTGATTCGAACCGAGCATTGTCTGGTCGCTGCACCCGAATTACTGCAAGGTAAAAGCATTAATCATTACTCAGACTTACAGCACTATCCGAGTGTGGCCTTGGGCATTCAAAAGCATCAGTACTACTGGCACTTATGTCACGTTGATAGTGATGAAAGCGTCGATGTACCTTATCAGCCACGAGTGAAAAGTAATGATTTGGCTGGGGTCTATTATGCGGTCAATGATGGTTTGGGCATTGCGGATCTGCCTTATCTGACCGTTCAAGCTGATATTCAGAAAGGCAAACTGATTCATATACTGCCGGAATGGAAATCCAATCGGGGTACAGTTCAGTTGGTCTATGCCTCGCGTAAAGGTCAACGCTTGGTGGTGGAAAAGCTGATCGAAACCCTGATGGAAGGCCTGCGAGAATTGGCAAAAACTGACAGTGGCTATTCTTTATAGTGCACTTTTTAGTATAAAACTGAGTTCTGCTGTTTTTTCACCATCAATCCAAGTAATTGGCCTTTGTATAATTGAACCTTAATCGATCGAGGAAACATCACTACTTGGCTTGATCCTGCTATTCAATGGTATGCACTACCCAAAGCTAAACAAGGACAAAACTAAATTTATTCTGATACAGCTATTCAACGCTTTTTAATGATCAAATCTCTCTTTTGTTTGTCTCTACGTATGCTCACGGACTTCGTACAAGGTCTAATTAATCGATGTAGTTTGAATTGGACTACTCCAGACTACATGACGATTTGTAGAAGACAAAAGATCAAGAAATTGATTTCGTCTATACGGATGGAGCTTATGATACAAAACACTGTCGATAGATGATCTCAGATGGCCATGCAAATGCTGTCATTCCGCCGAGAAAGAATGTGAAGTCTTGGAAGAATACAAGGATTCATTTACCACAAAGAAATGAGCTGCTTAGGGCGGTTAAATATTTGTGCAACAGAGCACATTATAATTATAAAAAATCATTGGAGAAATTACTCCTTAATATGATTACACCTAATCATAATAAGCACTAAAGAGCAGATAAACAGACATTAAAGCTGACTAGACGAACATAATAAAGCACGGTAGGATAAACTGACACAGAGTAAATATTTATCATTTACAAATTAGTCGAATTTATTAAATCAAAGTGTGCCAACCTCGGGGATAAAATCAATATTTCCCCGTACACAATATTATGAGTGAAAAATGACTAGTAAACTTTGGAATAAGTTCTTTCAAATTATTATTCTAATAATTTTAAGTTCTGGATATTCAAACTTATATGCAGCGGATAAAAGAGGATTAATCGCATCCACTGCATTCAATAACCAACCGATTAAAGGCGTCTTTTTCTTTCCTGGTAACGGTAAGCAAGACAATTTAAAATACTACACTATAAACCCTTTAGACCAAAGGCACTTACTCTGGGATAGTGATGCGAATACCCGCAGTTGGATCTTAGATCAAATTGTTGCCACGAATGCAAACACACTCATCGTAAGCTATTGGGGGAAAATGGTCTATTGGTCTCCTATGAAAGTAAAGGAAGATAGCTTTAAGGATGTAGTAGAAGCAGCCAAAAGTAAGCCTTTACTATTGATGCCTGCAATAGAGAGTGGATATGACCCTAAATGGCTGGCAGAAAGAGCAAATCAATGGTCATTTTCACAAGACTTTAACCCAACAGCCTCTAACCCAACCCTCATAGCTCCTAAATTAGTAAATTATGTCGGAATATTAAAAAACTTTTTTGAAGCCGATATGAATAAGTGGCTTAAACTGTATGATAAAGATGGAAACTCACGTTATATAATACAGCTTCTTCACGTAGCCTCAAACAATACCCAAGGCCTAAGCAGAAAAGAATATAGTAAAAAATTCATCCAATCTTTTGACCTAGTGGCCGAAGAAATATATATCAAACATGGAATTAAAGTTGGTTTTACTTTAGATGCTATTGGCAATCAACCATTTTCACTTGATCCTTTAAACTTAGATGATAGCAACAACTTAAAGGGCTCCTCATCCATCATTGCTATACAAGGATTTATTTCCGAAGTATACGGAAGCCCATCCATAAAATGGAGCTCTCCAAATCAAGAAGCAATCAATAACAATATATTAATAACTTCGCCATCTAATCGCACTAAATATGCTGTAGAGAATATTTTTGACTGGAAAAATAAATATATATCAGATTGGGCAAAAACTGGATTACCCATTTTTCTAGATATTTCTAATGGCTTTGATGGTCGGATAGTCTGGAAGGAAAAAGGAACTGCTTATTGGGGAGATAATCATGACGGCATATATGATAATTGGCGTAATTGGATGAATCAATTAAGAAACAACAAAATCAAAGGGATTGTCTTCAATACTTGGAATGGCTATACAGAAGGCTTTGTAGCAGTTCCATCCATTCAACATGGTAATACACCTTATCAATGGTTAACTAATGCTTTTCAATTTCCTCCTGGGGAGTGTAACCATCAATTTTTTATAAATGGTCGTCCTACATACGATATATATGGTGCTATCTGTCAAAAATGGCTATCCTTAGGCGCAGATAGAATGTTCGGCACACCTTCATCTAGAGAATTAGCCTCAACCTCAAAACGTGGTCGAGTACAATATTTTGGCCCTGACAAAGCTATTTTTTGGGGCCAGAATACAGGTGCATATCTTGTTAAGGGAATCATTTTCAACAGCTATAAAAATATTGGTGCAGATTCCAGTTGTTTAGGTTTACCAACCTCTGATGAAATAGTTCTTAAAAATAGTTATATTTCTAATTTCGAAAATGGACAGATAGAACTTATTTTTGGAGAAAAAATCCCAAACGTAACATGTAGATGACACCATTGCATAGCAGTAGTGTGTTCATTTCATTCTTCCTAAACCCTGAATGGCTGCGGATGCCCTTGTCTCAATTCATTTTATGGCCTGTTCTCCCGCTTGGCTGTTAGCTGCCTGTACAGCGTCTGTCAATCTTAACTGCTCTGTTTTGGCCAGATGCTGTATTGTACTAGTTCGCTTTGTTGTCGCTTATATGGTTCAAATCGTCATCTATGTGTTGAGTGATTGCAGCTCTATAGTGCGATGCTGTGTATTTCTATAGCTATTTCTGAAAGCCATCAACGTATCCCTCTTTTCAGGGGCACGCATCTCCCTAGGCAGCTACTTCCACTCCGCTGCAGAGTTGAAATAATATTTATGCAGTAACCATAGTTTAGAAAATGCCGTATTGAGTAAAGTGATTCACTCTAGGTATCAAATATGTTTATTTGAGCAGAAAAAAAGTTTACAGAATTACTTATAATTGCTGTAAACTTTTTCATAACATATTGTTTATTAAAATTAATTTTATAAATTTAACAAACTATGTCTCTAGGGTGTACTAGAACGGTAAATCATCATCTAAGTCAGCAGGTGCAGCAGCAGGTTGCGGCGCTGCTTTTGGTGTATTAAAACCGTTGCCTGCTTGTGGACTACCTGCATAATTACCTTGCTGGTTGCCACCATTAAAACCACCGCCTTGACCATAACCACTTTGATTGTTGTTATTGTTATAACCGGTATTTTGGTAACTGCCACCTTGGTTATTATTGTTGTTAAAACGAGGTTGATTAAAGTCACCACCGCTCTGCTCGCCTTGTTGACGGCTATCGAGCATTTGCATTTGGTCACCACGAATTTCCGTGCTGTAACGCTCTTGACCATTTTGGTCTGTCCATTGGCGGGTACGCAATGAACCTTCGATATACACTTTTGAACCTTTACGCAGATATTGCTGTGCAATCTCACCTAAACGGTTATGTAACACGATACGGTGCCATTCTGTTTGCTCTTTACGTTCACCTGTACTTTTGTCCATCCACGATTCACTTGTCGCAATCGAGAATTGAGTCAATGATCCACCATTTGGAAAAGTTTTTGTTTCCGGATCTTTACCTAAAGTACCTACTAAAATAACTTTATTCACACCACGCATTAGCTGTCTTCATCCTATATATTTCTACGTTTTACTTTATAAGAGTTATGATTAAATGGCTACCTCTTTGCCAATCAAGTGCGTTAAATCTTGTCGCCCGGCATCATCAATGCTCTGTTTATCGACTTTAATATATGCAACTTGCTGTTCTGGCATCACCACGACTTCTTCAATACCACGAATCGCCAACAATTTTGAAGTCCATTCATCTGTTTGTATCGCCTGAGGTAAAGGTAACACAATCGAAGATAAATATTTCGGCTGGGCCAGACCAAAACTAATCAGCAGCCATATTATAGCAATCCCCGTCAGCACACTCCACCCGAGCGCAGTATTCTGTAACATCAAAAGCTGCCCGCCCAAGGTTCCGCCAAAGAAGGCACCCAAAAACTGGCTACTTGCATTGACACCCATTGCTGTGGCTTTCGATTGAATCGGAGCTGCTTTTGATAACCAAGATGGCAATAATGCTTCCATCACGTTAAAAGCAATAAAGAACAAGCCTAATCCAGCCAATAAAACATATTTCGATTCATAGCCAAAAATCAGGATCAATAAACCACTGATAATCCCTGCAATTGCAGTGAGAAAAATACCGCGCATTTTACGATATTTTTCCGCGATGATAATGCTTGGAAAAGCAAAGAACAGACTAATAACTAACAAAGGCAAATAGACTAAGCCATGTTTTGCTAAAGGAATTTGTGCATATTCGATCAGCTGTGAAGGCACATAAATGAACATCGCAGTGAGCAATAAATGCAGTGCAAAGACAGAGACATGCAGACGATTCAACTCGCCCATTTGAATAACTTGCTTGAGCTGATTCAAATAACCTTGCTTATAATTTCGATGGTGTCGCGTGACTTTAGGTACAAGCAATAGCATTGCAATCGCAGCCAAGCCCATAATCGTTGTCACAAAAAATAAGCCTGAAATGCCGACTAAACTGGTGAGCCATGGCCCTAGACTAAATGCCACCACAAAAGATAAGCCAATACTCATGCCCATTACGGCCATGGCTTTGGTCCGTTGTTCTTCACGCGTGACATCTGCCAGCAATGCCATTACTACCGCAGAAACCGCACCAGCACCAGCAATCGCACGACCAATAATCACGCCATAAATTGTGTCGGATAAACCTGCGATTGCACCGCCAATTGCAAATAACAATAAACCCAAAACCACCAAAGGCTTACGACTAAACCGGTCGGCCAATAAACTAAATGGAATCTGTAAAATTGCTTGGGTTAAGCCATATACCCCAACCGCTAGACCAATTAAGGCTGGCGTGGCGTATTGATAGGATTGCCCTGCGACTGAAAACACAGGAATAATCATGAACAAGCCCAACATGCGTAAGGCAAAAATGCTACTTAAGGCAAAGGTTGAACGGCGTTCTAAAGCATTCATTGTTGATAAGACACTATAACTGGCTCAGCGAATTATAAGCCATTCGCCTACAAAGGTTGTAAGTAGATTATGAAAAACACAATCTTTCTTCAGAGAAAAAAATAAAGGAGCGATGTTCGCTCCTTTATTTACAATAGCTGACCAAGCTGAAAACAAGCTTAAGAGGCTTGTTGTTCGCGCTTGCTATATTGGATCGAGGCAATCACCGCCCAAACAATAAAGGCCACACCGATCAGACCCGTCACAATTTCAGGTACATGTAAACCAGTACCGCTGGCAATCATGATGAATGCTAAGGCACCTATCGCATAATGCGCACCATGTTCCAAGAAGATATAGGCATCCAAAGTGCCTTTCTCAACCAAATAAATGGTCATCGAACGAACGAAGATCGCACCAATTGCCAAACCTAGCATGATAATGACCACATCACTGGTAATTGCAAAGGCACCAATCACACCGTCAAAACTGAACGATGCATCAAGTACTTCAAGATAAAGGAAACCACCAAAACCAGCTTTCACCACACCTGTAGCTGCACCATTCGAGTCATGAGTCACTGCATTGCCATTCTCATCAATCTCAGGTTCACCACCCAATAAATGACTCAGCACTTGTACACCGATATACACCACGATGCCCCAGATACCCGCCATGGTCACCGCCAAACGTGCCGATTCTTCCACGTTTGCAGCCATGATAATCATCGCAATTAATGCAAGGAAAACCGACATTGCAGGCACGCTAGCCAAGTGCGCCAGTTTCGCTTCTAACCACTTAAACCAATGGGTTTCTTTACCATCATCAAAGAAGAAGTTCAGGAATACCAATAATAAGAAGGTACCACCAAATGCTGCAATTTCAGCATGATGTGCCATTAACCGCTCTGAATAGGTTTTTGGATCATTCAGCGCCAATTTAGCCACTTCAATCATGCCCATATCAGCAGTTACTGCGACAATCACAACAGGGAAGATTAAACGCATACCAAATACGGCAATTAAGATACCAACCGTTAAGAAGATCATCTTCCAGAAATGATCCCAACCACGGAGTACCGACGCATTTACAACCGCATTATCAAATGATAAAGAGACTTCCATCACTGCTAAAATTGCTGTAATCGTCAATGCTTTAAGCATGGTTGCTACGCCTGCTTCAGGACCATGCGTATAGCCCCAGTAGGCAGATAGTGCTAAGCACACTACCGTAAAAAATATTGAGAAACGGAAATGCTTCATGAGCAACCTTTTATTCAAATCGTAGGGTTATAAAATGCGTCTATTGTAGGCGAGTTTTAGCTGAAATAGACAAAAGATTGTTGCACTTATTTTGAAGAAAAAATTATCACCGTAAGACTCTGTTATAGTGCTGACAGATTTCTTTTCGGCTTGCTTTAATAGGTTCAATCCATGACGTTTTCTCAAGATGTTTGGCAACGTAATCAAAATTTATATCAAAAAATATTAGCACTCCCGTTTAATCAAGAACTTGCAGCAGGTTCATTAGACCGTGAAGCCTTTTGTCATTATGTGATTCAAGATGCACATTACTTATTGGCTTATGGTCGCGCCCTTGCTGTGGCTGCGGCAAAAGCTTATGAAGCTGACGATGTGATTCAATTTTCTGAGGCGGCTAAAATCGCCATTATTGTGGAACGCAGTTTACACAGTGACTTTATGCAGGAATTTGAGATCAGCAAAACTGAGTTTGAAAGCACACCGCTCACGCTTGCCTGTCATCATTACACCTCTTTTCTGACAGCCACAGCTTGGTCTGAAAGCTATCCTGTCATTCTGGCAGCATTATTGCCATGTTTCTGGATTTATGCCGAAGTGGGTAAAGATATCGTCAGTCAGTCCGTTGCCAACAATCCTTACCAAGCATGGATCGATACCTATGCAGGTGAAGAGTTCAATACCGCAGTTCGTAACGTGATTGCGACGGTTGATAAAGTCGCTGCACGTTGTGATGAAGATACTTTAGCCAAAATGCATGCGGCTTATACCATGGGCGCAAAACTGGAATGGTTATTCTGGGATAGTGCTTATCAGCAACGCCAATGGTTAGGTTTGGATTAAATAATCCTGATCCACTCGCTTGTAAAAGGAGGGGAAGGCCCTCCTTTTACATCACATATAAAACTGATTGAAATATTTAATTCCTGCGCCATTTACCCCAATTGAGAAAAATGGTTGCCGCGATAATCACTAAAAAAATAAGAAATTTAGCCTCGAAACGGGCAAAACTTAATTCATGACTACGACTTTTATCTTGGAAAGAATTCTGCACTTGTTCAGCATCCATTTTTTGATGAATATTCAGTGCTATTATTTGTGGTGTTTTTTCCCCTTCCCCTATCAACAAATAAGCGGCCTTGATTTCAAAATCTTGGGGGTTTGCTATACCAAAGCTAATTTTAGCGGGCTTTTGTAAATTATATTCAGGAATCCAATCAATAACTTGACCATAAACACGGACATTACTCGCGTCACCCAATACTGGGTCTTGTACTTGCTTTCCCGTTTGATCTTCGATTTCTTCAACCAAATCATCAAACTCTTTAAAAGAATAGTTTTGCCGTGCTGGTAAATTATTGGCGACTAAACTGACAACTTCTGTTGGATTCGCCGGATGATCTTTATTAATGACACCCTCACCACTGATCACAAAATCAGCTTTTGTATTCATTGCTGCAGATTTTGGAACACCAATTAAATAAAAAGCAGTCCACAATTGAGAGCTTGGATTTAGCTTTTGCAGCTCTACTTCATAAAGCTCATCATGATTTAAATTAAAAACCTGATCAAATCCAAGAATTTTTGTCTCTTGTGCTGCCACCCCAAGACAAAAAAACAATCCACATCCGAATAACACGATTTTTCTTAACATTATTATTGCTCATTTTCTTTATCTTATTAATTTTAATCTATTTATTTTAAATTTCAGAAGATGTTTTTTGATTTTATTCACACATGATGACCAAAAATGGCAACTTGTGGCACTCCTTTATCCATAATTCCCAGTCTTGCTCTTTATCAAGATATAGGCAGCACAGTAGGTTTTCCTTGAGACATAAAAAAGCCCCATATAGGGGCTTAGTCGTATATCGTATCGTCCGATATACTGTATGAGGCTCATCTCAAACTGAGCGCATTAAAGCATAAATCAGATTAAATGCCTACTTTTATTGCTCGCTTAAAAAACATTCACCACAATTAAAGCAATCAATGCAGGTACAGCCTGAATATAGATAATCTTTTTACTCGCAGTGAGTCCACCGTAAATCCCTGCAATCAATACACAGCCCAAAAAGAAATTGGCAATCGCAATGGCATATGTTGCAGGTGCGAGTAATGACCAGAATAGGCCTGCGGCAAGAAAACCATTATACAGCCCCTGATTTTGTGCCAACACTTTGGTCAGTTGTGCTTTTTCCAGACTATTGCCAAAGGCCTTTAACCCATAGGGTTTGTCCCATAAAAACATTTCCAGCACCAAAATATAAACATGCAATACTGCAATTAACCCGATCAGTACTTGTCCCAACATGCGATTTTTCCTTTTTATTGTGTTTGAAATTGATTGGATCAGTCACAAAACTGACCCAGTATTTTACAGTGATGGTGTTAACAATACTTTACCTTGACGTACACCTTGAGTTGCTTTCAATGCAGCCGCTTCGATCTGATCGAAACTAAAAACCCCTTCAACAGGTAGAATCAGTTTTTTCTGCGTCGCAAGTGTTAGTAATTCCACAAACAAAGCCTTTTTACGCTCTACTGGCATTTCCTTATTGACCACACTGGCCCAGAAACCTTTAACCGTGGCTTGTTTAAAAATCAGATCCCCCGATGAGATCTGCATAGTCTCACCAGTCATACTACCAAACGAAACCAATAGACTATTTTCACTGAGTAGATTCAACATTTCGCCGCTAGCACTGCCGCCAATTGAATCCACCCCAGCAATTAGTGGCTGATCCGCATGTATGGCTTTTACCTGTTGTTTCCAGTCTGGCTGATCTGTCGCAACCACATGCTGAATCCCCAATGCCTGCATTTCCGCAATCGCATCACTACGCCGAACCAAATTAATCACTTGTAGACCACGCGCTTGGGCAATCATGGCAACCGTTTTCCCTACCGCGCCATTTGCCGTATTTTGAATCAGCCATTGACCAGCTTGTACATTTACAAAATCGAGTAACATCAAAGCGCTGATCGGCATCCCAATTAGTTGTGCTGCTGTCTGATCATCAATCGCATCATTTAACGGAATGATACTTGCTGCTGGCGCGATGAAGTATTCTGCCCAACTACCATGTACCCCGGCGACCGCAACGCGCTGCCCTAATTTACTTGCATCAACCCCTTCACCCACTGCATCGACAATACCCACCGCTTCGCTACCACCAATCGCAGGCAAGCTTGGCTTATAACCATAGCTACCACGTACGGTCCAAACATCATGATTATGGATTGGAGACATAATCATCTTGATACGAACTTCACCTACTTTCGGCTCAGGCTGCGGCATCTCACCCAACTGCAACACATCGACGGGTTCACCAAAACTGTGATGGATAATACTTTGCATGTTTTATTCCTTAATCGGTTGGAGCAGCTGTTGAGTGGTTTCTAAAGCTAAATGTAGCGGTGCTTTGTCTTGGGCCAGTTTGGTCATCAAGGCGGCACCCAGCCACAGTTGATACATCACTTGGGCCGTTTTTAATGGGTCAAGATGGGCAGGAATCGAGCCTTGTTGTTGCCCTTCTTGCAATAACAAAGACACGCGTTGTGTCAACCGATGCACACCAAGGTTGAGAATTTGGCGCATGTCTTCCGATAAATCTGAAACCTCTGCTGCTAATTTCACAATGAGACAGTTCTCGGCCCAGCTACCATGAACAGGATCATCGATCCACGCCTGCCATAACGCCATCAACCGCGCATAAGCATTCTGTTCAGTCTGCTGCCAGAGTTGCTCGACACGGATTTTATAATCCGCCATATACTGTTCCAGTAAGGCACAACCAAATGCCTCTTTAGAAGCAAAATAATGGTAGAACGACCCTTTCGGGACATCACAGGCCTTGAGAATCTCTTGTAAGCCAACACCGACAAAACCTTTACGCAATACCAGCTCAAAGCTGGTATCAAGAATATGTTGTCGAGTGGCTTCACTTTTATTTGATCGTTTCATAGCCATACTATAAATCAATATTAGACCAGTCGTCTAGTTAATTATGTATTTTAATAAGTGATCAATTTTTACATGGTAATCTGAGGCATTGAATGCTAAAAATACTAGGCGCTTGGCGTGAGATAAATGTGAACCAGTTCATTAACCGTCACAATTTGTCGTTTTAATTATTTTTATACCACTTGAACGATTTTAAATCGCTATCATATACACGTTTTCATATTCAGCTTATTGAGATGTATTTATGAGTCAAAGTCATATCCGTATTCGAGGCGCACGTACCCATAATTTAAAAAATGTGTCACTCGATATTCCACGTGACAAGTTTGTGGTGATTACGGGACTTTCTGGCTCAGGTAAATCATCATTGGCTTTTGATACCTTGTATGCCGAAGGTCAACGTCGTTATGTCGAATCGCTTTCGGCTTATGCACGTCAATTCCTTTCACAAATGGAAAAACCAGAAGTCGATTCGATTGAAGGTCTATCCCCTGCAATTGCAATTGAGCAAAAGTCCACCAGCCATAACCCACGTTCAACTGTCGGTACCATTACTGAAATTTACGACTATTTGCGTTTGCTCTACGCGCGCGTGGGTACACCTTACTGCCCTGAACATGATCTGCCGATGGTGGCACAAACCATTTCAGAGATGGTTGATGCGGTAAAAGGGCTTGAAGAAGGTACAGCGCTGATGTTGCTTGCACCTGTGGTGCGTGAGCGTAAAGGTGAATACACCCAGTTGTTTGAACAACTCCAAGGCCAAGGTTTTGTGCGTGCCCGTGTCGATGGTGAAATCATTGATATCGATACCCCACCTGAACTGGACAAAAAGAAAAAACACACCATTGAAGTGGTGGTCGATCGCTTTAAAGTACGTGACGATCTCGGTAACCGTATCGCAGAATCATTTGAGACCGCATTACGTTTAGGCGGTGATATCGCAGTATTATCTTGGATGAACGGTGAGCATCCTGAACGTGTCTTTTCAGCAAAACACTCATGCCCTGAATGTGACCGTGCCGTAGCTGAACTTGAACCACGTCTATTCTCATTCAATAATCCCTTCGGTGCCTGCCCTGTCTGCGATGGCTTGGGGACACGCAGCCATTTCAGTGCTGATAAACTGATTCCAAATCCTGAAGTTTCAATCAGCCAAGGTGCAATTCGTGGTTGGGACAGACAGCGCCCGTATTACTACACCATGCTGCAAAAAGTGGCTGATCATTTCAGTATTGATCTCGATCAACCGTGGAACACACTAGATAAAGACACCCAGAAAAAATTCTTACAAGGCTCAGGCAAAGAGAAAATCGATCTGAGTTATATTGATGAACGTGGTCGTAAACACAGCCGCGTGCAAGCTTTTGAAGGGATTTTGCCGCATTTAGAACGTCGCTACCGCGAGACTGAATCCAATTATGTACGTGATGATTTAGCCCAATACCTGTCTAACGCAGCTTGTGATGCTTGTGGTGGTTCGCGTCTGAATGAGATTTCTCGTCATGTGCGAGTTAAAGACAAGACCATTGCCCAAATCACTAAAATGTCGATTGGTGATGCGGAAAATTATTATCAAGACCTGAATCTTGAAGGCGCTAAAGGTGAAATCGCTGATAAAATCTTTAAAGAGATTCGTGAACGTTTACATTTCTTGGTCAGCGTTGGCCTGAACTATCTCAGCTTGGCACGTTCCGCAGAAACCCTTTCAGGGGGTGAAGCACAACGTATCCGTCTGGCGTCACAAATCGGTGCAGGCTTGATGGGCGTGATGTATGTACTGGATGAGCCATCAATCGGTCTACATCAACGTGATAATGATCGCCTATTGCAAACCCTGATTCGTTTACGTGATCTGGGCAATACTGTACTGGTAGTTGAGCATGATGAAGATGCAATTCGTGCTGCTGACCATATTATTGATATCGGACCAGGCGCTGGGATTCATGGCGGTGCCGTGATTGCTGAAGGTACTTATGATGAGTTAGCCAATCATCCTGACTCACTCACAGGTCAATATCTGTCAGGTAAATTGAAGATTGAAGTACCGAAACAGCGTACTCAATCGCCACGTCCAGATGAAGTCATCAAATTGTCTGGTGCAAGCGGACATAACTTACAGAATGTGGATTTGACTATTCCATTGGGCATTATGACCTGTGTGACAGGGGTTTCAGGTTCAGGTAAATCAACACTGATTAACCGTACCTTATTGCCTTTAGCTGCGACTCAACTAAATGGTGCAACCACGCTGACTGCGGAAAAGTTTGATTCAATCGATGGCTTACAGCATTTGGATAAAGTGGTTGATATTGACCAAAGTCCTATTGGCCGTACACCACGTTCAAACCCTGCAACTTATACAGGTTTATTCACACCGATTCGTGAATTGTTTGCGCAAACACCTGAAGCCAAAGCGCGTGGTTATAGTGCTGGCCGTTTCTCGTTTAACGTGAAAGGTGGACGTTGTGAAGCCTGTGAAGGCGATGGCATGATCAAGGTCGCGATGCACTTCCTACCTGATATGTATGTGCCATGCGATGCCTGTCATGGCAAGCGTTATAACCGCGAAACCTTAGAAGTCGGTTATAAAGGCAAAAACATTTCTGATGTATTGGAAATGACGGTTGAAGATGCCGCTGAGTTCTTTAGTGCTATTCCTGTGATTCATCGTCGTTTAGATACTTTGACCCAAGTCGGGCTTGGCTATATCCGTTTAGGACAAGCAGCAACCACCCTTTCAGGTGGTGAAGCGCAACGAGTAAAACTGGCACGTGAGTTGGCAAAACGCGATACAGGTCGAACCTTATATATCTTGGATGAACCGACTACAGGTCTGCATTTCCATGATATTGCCAAGTTACTCGACATTTTGTACGAGCTACGCAATAAGGGTAATACCATCGTGGTGATTGAGCATAATCTGGATGTGATCAAGACTGCCGATTGGGTGATTGATCTAGGTCCTGAAGGTGGTTCGGGTGGTGGTCAAATCATTGCCGAAGGAACACCTGAGCAAGTGGTGAAATCTAAAATTTCACATACAGCGAAGTTCTTAAAACCTTTGTTGAAATGATACTCCGCATAAAAGATTAAAGTTTTCTAGCAGGATTAAGTACAGAAACTTAATCCTGTTTTTGATTCAATGATCAAAGATACCTGAAGAAAAATAAGCATCGCACCTTCCGCACAAGCTTTAAGTCTCTACAATATTCTTCCCTTTCACCTTCGCTTTTAACAATGACTGATCCGCTTTTTCTAACAACTCTAACCAGCTATTCGCCCCAATCGCAACACCAATGCTGACTGAAACCTGAATCGGTTCAATGGCATTCGGAATAACGATTTTTTCTTTTAAAATTGCCGAACGAATACTCTCAGCCACCACTTTTGCAGCGGTCATCTGAATATTCTCAATCACCACCAAGAACTCATCACCGCCATAACGCACAATCAAATCAGATGCACGAACATTATTCTTAAGCTGATCAGCAATCATGGTAATCACCTGATCACCGACAATATGTCCATACTTATCATTTACAAACTTAAAATTATCAATATCAATCGCAATCACACAAGTCTGAGCCAGTCCCTCGGGCTTTGACTCAAGAACCTGAACATATTCATCTAGAGCTAAACGGTTTGCTACTCCTGTTAACGCATCAGAATTTGCAATCTGCTTGAGTTGCAACTCCATGGTGTCACGCTGCTTTAACATTCCCTTTAATTTATCAATTGCTTCAAACAGCGAGATAAACTCTTCTTTATTATTTTTACCAGAAGGAAATTCATCCGAAGTTCCCGATAAACGTAAAATCATATCTCGGGCATGAATCAGGGGACTGAACACCTTACGCTTGGCATAAATCATGGTGAAAATTGCAATCAGTAAAGATAGGCTGGAAATAAGTAAAGTAAAAATAAACTGTCGCTTTGCGAATTTATTTTCATTCACTGCAACCCGAATGCTGTAATCCAGAATATAGTTTTGCAAATCCATTACTGGAGTAAATTTCCCCACCATTCGTTCTGTCAATTGTGTCCCAGACAGGAAATACGCTTTATTATTTTTACTTTCATCTAATAGGCGCGCAATGATAGGTAATCCTTTATCTAAAAATTCTGTTTTAACACGACGATATAAATCTACATATTCGAGCGTCTTCGACTGTTCAGGTTGAATCGTATCAATTAACTCCCAAAGATAGATCGCTTGATGCTGTGTCTGTAATGATCGTGCCCGATTTTCATCTGATATTTTTTCACCAAATGTCACAGGTGCCATAACATTAGATGCGACTCTACCCGCCTGATCACGCATATCTGTGAGCACCAGAATCGAGGTAAAGTAGTTCGACATCTTGCTGTTCTTACTATTAGAACGAACCAATAACCAAGTTAAGAACTCTCGGCTTTCATCCCAAACACTAAACATTGATAAAATCGCATGATCATATTGCTTCGACGTTCGCTCAGCATGTGGTGTGCTGGCATATGCATCAACAATGGCCCGTGCTGCAGCCAGTTTAACTTTTAAATCTGTTTCCAATTCATAAGCAATCAGCCTAAAACCGTTTTGTTTTAAAACTTCAATGGTGTTATCAATTTCTGCATCAACAATCTTTCGATACTCGAATAATTCTTTTTGATTTTCCAATAACACATCTGGTTGACTCGACATTACTTTATTGGAAGGTGCCCGTTCTCTGGAGATTTTATTGGCTGTTTTGACTAATGTACGAAGACAGGTAATTTCAGTAAGTGTTTGCTCTGATTTTATATATTCTTGATAACTATTAATAATTAAAGGGATGGAGAGATAAAAAATCGAAAAGATAATGACTATCATACAGAAAAAGAGGCGACGGCTAATCTGCTCAGAACGTAATTTCGAGCTTTTTAATTCACGCTCCATTCAGGCACCTTGTACTTTTCAAAAATGATCTCAATTGATTTTTAAACAGAACTTAATTTTACCCGAATTCCAAATAGCACGACCATGCATTAACTAAGTTTTTGGTTACATTAATCTTTATTGTCATTATGGGACGGAGAATTCATCATTTAATACATTTATCGAGAATGATTTTTATTTAAAAATACTCATATTTCTATGTAATACACTGAATAATATAGATTTTTAAAAAACAACAACCCCTGTAAAAAACTGAAATTAAGATATTTTTTGAATAGATTTAGTTTCAATCACCTTAGAACTAATATTCATAATAATATTATCCTTATACGATTTATGAATAACAAATATCTTTCAAATCGGTTGCCTCCATATATAATTCGATTCATTCCCTACGTTTTGATTCATAATTTTTAACAAGCTAAGCACTCTTCGTTAGTTTATTTTTCTTTATATTTTTCAACCTTATCATTTAGTTTAATCATCTCGACTCATCATTGATAAATAAACTAAGAAACATTCATCTGAGACATTCATTATCCTGATTCCTCAGATATAGATACAAGTCGAGCTAATGATTCATATGAAAATATGAATTAGCATGAGGAAGTCGTTAAAACATACCTTTTCCATTAAAATCAATATCATCTACTTTTCAGATAAAGTTTTTTTTGAATATTCCATCTAGCTATTAATCGAATAACCCTATCCTAAGAATAAAAATTATCAATTTCACAAATTACGCTCCAGAGAACATAATTCAAGCATAGACAGATTGCAGAATTTAAACCAGTAACCCTCTAGGATGTTTTCTCCCCCAAGTTAAACATCCTTTCTCAGCCCAGCTTTCCCTAAAGCTGGGCCTTTTTTATACTCAGTTATTAACTTAGTATTCCCAATTGTTGTAAAGCTTGATACACAATCGCTTTACGTGCATCGGCATGTTGAGGTTGGCTCATTTGCATATTCAGTGAAAATGCGGTGATCTTGCCATTCGGCTGTTCAACCCAACCTGTCCACCACCCCACTTGCGGACTAACATCCATTCCCCAACCACTTTTAGCATAGAGCTTGGTTCCATGAACTTCATCCACCAATAACATGTCTTTCACTTGTTGCTGAGTTGACTGATCAAATGGTAGCTTTTGCTTTGCCAATGCATAGGCAAAGCGTACTTCTTCTACAGGAGTAATTTTTAGTGGACCTACTAACCAGAAGTTATCGACTTGAGTTCCTATATTTTTATTACCATAGCCCACTCGCTTCACTTCACGAGTCATCAGCTCGAGACCAATACGTCGTGCCAGTTCTTGATAAACAGGTACAGCCGATGCCTGCATCGCCTCAGCTAATGTGAGGTCTTTTTCCCAACTACTGAATGCGCGTTTCTGTCCATCCCATTTAAAGACTTCATTTGGCATAGTTTTATGATGTTGTATGCCAATTAATGCATTGAGTATTTTAAAGGTCGAAGCTGGGATATAGCGCTGATCTGCACGATGTACATCATTGCCATATTTTTGAATTTTCTTTCCATCATATATCACCAAAACACCACTGGTTTGAGCATTTTGGAATAGGCTCGCGATCTGCTGCTGTTCACTTTTTTGTGTCGTGGTTTGCTGCTTTTGTTGACTAAAATTCTGACAAGCCATCAAGGGTAAGCCCAGCATCATTGAAATAGATAAAGTGAGCATTTTTAGTTTTTTCGACATGAGCATAAAAGGTGGAAAAGTAGAATAAACAGCCACTATAAGGCTTTTATTACATGTCTTCTGTAGTGTTATTTGATCTAAAACTGAGAAAAAAGATAAAAAAAAGCTCGACCTTGGGGAAAGCCGAGCTAGTAAAACAGTGATGTAAAAACATCAAAATACGTCAAAGAAAATGTTATGAGATATTTAAATGCAAATTAGATATCCCTTGCTTTGTATTATGTGAATTAGCTCTCAAAAAGTAAAGTTGATTAAATAGATCGGGTTTATCGTTACAATCGATTTTGCTAATTGCTCATTAAAGATGCAATTTTTACATGATTTTTAGTTTATATTAACTGAGAATGAATATCATAATTTTGCAAAGTCTATCGCAGAAAAATTACGGAATATTATTTTAACTCACACTTTTGAACGCGGATTTATGACAGAAATAAGAACTCAATAAACGAAAAAAACGATCAAAACGATCGAACAAACCAATTAAAATATTTATTGATGTGATCGCTACAAGCCCCCTTATCTCGTTAAAAAATAAACATATCTATTTGTTAGATATATATTTTATAAAAGGTTGACAATATTTTTTCCAATCGCTCACTTTTCAC
This sequence comes from Acinetobacter sp. C26M, assembly GCF_023702675.1. Taxonomy (NCBI): domain Bacteria; kingdom Pseudomonadati; phylum Pseudomonadota; class Gammaproteobacteria; order Moraxellales; family Moraxellaceae; genus Acinetobacter; species Acinetobacter sp. C26M. The sequence goes on along the minus strand of NZ_CP098478.1, from coordinate 198,812 downwards.
ACACAGTCTGTTCAGCATTTGTTCGTTTATCGGAAGCCCAAATTTATTACATTGACTTCATACTTTGTTACAATACAATGGCTCCAACTTTACTCTTTATTGTTTTAAAGCTGGAAATCATTATGAAAAAACTCGGTTTAGCCACTGCTTTAGTTTTAGCCATGACCGGTGCTCACGCATACCAAGTAGAAGTTCAAGGTCAATCTGAATTTTTAGATACTAAACAGAATGACAAAGATTTTACTGGTGCTGCTCAAGGTACTTACTACTTTAAAAATGTAGATTCTTCTAAAGGTCCTTTAGCTGAAGCTGCATTCTTAAACCAAGCATCTAATGTATCTGTTGCTTATAGCTTCGCTAAAGAAAGTGGTGACGAAACCATCACTAAAAAGAATGAATCTATTGGTGCTAAAGGTGAAGCTTACCTTCCAACACCTTACCTACCAGTATACACAAGCGCTTCTTATAGCCATTCTCAAACTAAAACTGATGGCAAAAAAGACAACGGTGACCGTTTCGCATTAGAAGTCGGTACTATGCTTACTCCTAACTTCTTAGTTGCTGTTGGTTATACTAACATTGCTGATCAATTTGCTTTAGATGCAAACAGTGTTCTTGCACGCGGTATTGCAAAATCTGTAGTTGAAGCAAAAACTATCGGTGAAGATCAGGATGCAGTAACTGCACGTACTAAATACGTAGGTAACATCGATGGTACAAACATGGCTGTAGGCTTCGAAGCTGGTCTTGTTTACGGTGATGACACTGCTTACGAATTAAAAACTGACCTTTATTTAACTCCAAAATTAAGCGTTGGTGCTTCTTACGCTGAATCTAGCTATGCTAACACTCCTGATTCAGCTTGGGGCGCAAACGTAAATTACTTCATCACTCCAGCTGTTGCTGTAGGTGCTAGCTACGTTAACGCAAATGCAGTTAATGCTGACTTAGATACGCAAACTATCGGCTTAAACGCGAAGTTCCGTTTCTAATATTGAATTTGGGTTCTACATAGAACATCTCATTCATAACAAAAAACCAGTTCCTATGAACTGGTTTTTTGTTTTCTGATCTTCAATAAAATTAAAAATCGAATTTGTCATTCAATCTCTTACATCTTTTTATCTTCAATATTTAAAGCACTAATTGCCAATACCGCTTGGGTACGATTTTGTACGCCCAACTTGCGGAAAATTGCCGTGACATGCGCTTTGATCGTGGCCTCAGAGACTTCTAGTTCATAAGCAATTTGTTTATTCAATAAACCTTCCGCTACCATCATCAATACACGGAACTGCTGTGGCGTGAGTGATTGTAAGCGTTCAGCTAAAGCAGTTTCATCTGCCGCACGAGGATCAAAGCCCGCATGGGTGGGTAAGTTTGGTGGTAACCAAATCTCACCTTCTAAAACATGCTTAATGGCTTCCCCAATATGACTTGGATGGGAAGATTTCGGAATATAGCCCATTGCACCATGCGCAATCGCACGCTGAATAATCGAAACTTCTTCATGTGCCGAAACCACAATAATCGGGATCGCGGGATATTGTGCACGGACATACACCAAGGCGGAGAAACCCGATGCACCAGGAAGATTTAAATCCAGTAAGACTAGATCAGGCTCTGCACCATGCTCTAAACGTGCATAGAATTCATCTACATCTGCAGTCTCTTGGATCTGCGCCTGAGGCAAACTATAACGAACCGCTTGAATCAAAGCATGTCTAAATAAAGGATGGTCGTCTACAATTAAAATATTCATAAGCGCTTAAGCTATCTGCAAGTACGTCACTGTACGATGTTTATTTAAATTCAATCCGCTTAAGCCTATTTTCAATTCAAGGCTAGGTCAAGCACAAGACATGATTTATTTCCTTTTCCCGCAAAATAAATCAAATATTGATATAACTTGATTAAAACCATCTTTGCATCAAACAGATTAAAAAATATTGAATAGAAACAGAAAATTAACAACCTAAAATTTGATATTTATTGTGATTTATCGACATATCTTTAAAAAAGATAAGCTTGCAGCATTTCCTTATTTTACAGCTTGGCATGCGGTGTAGATAAATAAATAGCAATTCGAAATGATCTTTTAGGCCGTTATTATGTCCAATCACAATACCCTCTCAACTCCCCTTAATATTGTTGCAGTATCTGGTGGTTTAAATAGCCCATCAAAAACAGAAAGTTTGGTGCAGGCGATTCTGGATGAACTTTCAGAAGCAATTAATATTAAAGTACATTTCGTCAAACTCAGCGAAATTGGACCTTTATTGGGTGGTGCAATTTATCGTAATCAACTGCCTCAACGCGTACAAGATGATTTGGCTGCAGTTGAAGCCGCAGATGCATTGATTGTGGGCACCCCTGTTTATCGTGCTTCGTTTACAGGTTTATTTAAGCATTTCTTCGACTTTGTTGAGCAAACAGCTTTGGTTGATGTACCGGTCCTACTTGCCGCTTCAGGTGGCAGTGACCGTCATGCACTGGTGTTAGAACATCAATTACGCCCTTTATTCAGTTTCTTCCAAGCACAAACATTACCGATTGGGGTCTATGCCACTGATCGTGATTTCACCCCTGAATATACGGTTAAAAGCGAACAATTGTCTGATCGCGTCACCCTCGCTGTGGCACGCGCCTTACCAATTTTAGAATGGGCACCAGCCAAAGGCCAACGTGCAGCGGCCATCAAGACTAAAACTGAGCAAGCCAATCAGAATCTCGGCATCAACAAACAAATCGAACAGGCAGAAGTCTTACCATCTGCGGCTGTACCGAATCTGGATGCAGCTGAATCTCGCTTGCACCCGAAGTCAACCAAGAATTTAACCCACGTCGCATAAACCATATCTGTTATGGAGGATACAACGATGACAACAACAGCATCCGCAATTAAATTTGCCTACTGGGTTCCCAATGTGAGTGGCGGTCTCGTTGTAAGCAACATTGAACAACGTACTGACTGGAGCTATGACTACAATGTGCGCTTAGCACAAGCAGCGGAACGAAGCGGCTTTGAATATGCCCTCACACAAATCCGTTTTACCGCTGGCTATGGCGCAGAAAACCAACATGAATCAGTGAGTTTCAGCCATGCTTTATTGGCAAAGACCGAAAAACTTAAAGTGATTGCAGCGATCCTACCTGGCCCTTGGAAGCCTGTACTTGCGGCTAAACAGCTAGCAACCATTGACTACCTCACCCAAGGGCGTATTGCGATTAATGTGGTGAGCGGCTGGTTCCGTGGTGAATTTGATGCGATTGGCGAACCTTGGCCTGAGCATGATGAACGTTATGTTCGCTCAGAAGAATTTATTCGTACCCTCAAAGGTATCTGGACGACTGATAATTACAGTTTTGATGGGAAATATTACCAATTCCAGAATTACACACTAAAACCTAAACCACTGCAAAAACCTTATATTGAAGTGTTTCAAGGCGGCAGTTCCCGTGCAGCACGTGATATGGCCGCGCGTGTATCGGACTGGTATTTCACTAACGGCAATAGCGTTGAAGAAATCAAAAAGCAGGTCGATGATGTCCGCAGCAAAGCAAAGTTAGCCAACCGACAAGTCAAGATTGGAGTCAATGCTTTTATTATCGCACGTGATACTGAGGAAGAAGCCAAAGCCGTATTGAATGAAATCATTGCTCAAGCCAACGTCGAAGCAGTGAATGCCTTCGGTGATGCGACTCGTGAAGCAGGTGCAGCAGCCCCTGAGCGTGAAGGCAACTGGGCAAAATCGACCTTTGATGATTTGGTGCAATATAACGATGGCTTTAAAACCAATCTGATTGGCACACCACAGCAAATTGCGGAACGTATTGTAGCCCTAAAAAATGTGGGGGTTGATCTGGTGCTTTCAGGCTTTCTGCATTTTATTGAGGAAGTTGAATATTTTGGAGAAAAAGTTCTACCCCTCGTCCGTCAACTTGAACAACAACAGGAGCAGCTTCTCGCAGCAAAATCAGCGTAGTTTTCAGCATTAAATAAGAAGAAAAACAAAAGGAATGGCAAATACTCCCCAAGGCTCGGCTTGGGGCTTTTTTATTTTAACGGGTCTCAATTTCTCGCATGACAGTTTCAACCGAATAACGGCACCACTGCGACAGCTGCTCAATGAATTCATTTAATTGTGGCGGATTAAAGTGACTAACAATCATATAGCAGGCGTTGCCGAGAATTTTAAAACACTCATCCACTTGCTCATATTGTTTGACCAAACGCTCAACCTCAATAAAAGCTTGCTGATCATTCATAAACAATTGGATGAATTGTTTATGTTCATATTTTATCGCGATGGTGTAATTTTTGATAATGCCTGCATCCATTAACTGTGCAATACGAGCACCAACCGCCTGCCCAGTACGATGCACTCGCTGTCCAATTTCTTTATGGCTTAAACGTGAGTCTTGTTTCAGCAGTTTAATAATTTTTAAGTCGATGGGATCAAGTTCAATATTCATTTTTCATTACGAAAGAAAACCAGCAACAATGCTTTCATTTGAATATAGCCGATTTCTCAGTTTCACCCTACTCTTGTTTTATCTTAATGCTGGACGTAAAACAATGAAACAAGCCTTACTGATTATTGATGTGCAAAATGATTATTTTAAAAATGGCAAAATGGAATTGGTCAATCCAGACCTCGCTTTGGCGAAAACCAACCAATTAGAAGCTCATTTTATTCAAAATAATTTACCGATTATTTATATTCAGCATATTAATCCTGCCTCAGCCAGTTTTTTTCAGGAAAATACCATCGGTGTTGAATTACACCCACAACTGAAAATCACCGATCAATCATTGATTGTCGAAAAGCATTTCCCCAATAGCTTTCTAGAAACCAATCTTCAAGCCATCCTTGAACAGCATCAAGTTGAACAGTTAGTGATCACTGGTATGATGACCCATGTCTGTATTGACTCAGGGACACGTGCAGCCAAAGAGCTTGGCTACCAATCCATCGTGATCGCGGATGCCACTGCAACTCGTGATCTCGAACATGAAGGTAAAAGCGTCAAAGCAGCAGATGTTCAAACGGCGTTCTTATCTGCACTGGGTTTCTTCGCCACTGTACAAAACACTGCAGATTTTTTAGGAAACCATTAAATAATGCTGATAAAAAAGAGCGTTCAATTGAACGCTCTTTTCACATTTGCATCGGGTTTATCGGTTTGGATAAACCGTCGCAATCAAATGATCAACTACAGCGGGTTCTGCCAGTGTTGAAGTATCACCAAGCGTATCAAGTTCATTGGCAGCAATCTTTCTCAAGATACGGCGCATGATTTTACCTGAACGGGTTTTGGGCAAAGCAGGTGCCCAATGCAGTGCATCTGGGGTTGCCACAGGACCAAGTACTTTACGTACCCAATTCACCAGCTCTTTACGTAGCTCCTCAGATTCAGCCACATCGGCTTGTAAAGTGACAAAAGTACAAATCCCCTGTCCTTTAATATCATGCGGCATACCCACCACAGCAGCCTCTGCAACTGCTACATGCGAGACTAAGGCGCTTTCAATCTCGGCCGTACCTAAGCGATGCCCCGATACGTTGAGTACATCATCGACACGTCCCGTGATCCAATAGTAGCCATCCGCATCACGACGTGCGCCATCACCTGTGAAATAGTAGTTTTTAAAGGTCGAGAAATAAGCCTCGATAAAACGTTGTGGATCACCCCAAATGGTTCGCATTTGACCTGGCCAGGAATCCTTAATCACCAGATTACCTTCGGTTGCTCCCTCTAGCTCATTGCCCTCTCCATCGACCAGTGCAGGTTGAACTCCAAAGAATGGACGTGTCGCAGACCCTGGTTTTAAGGCAGTTGCACCCGGCAATGGTGAAATTAAAATGCCACCTGTTTCTGTTTGCCACCATGTATCGACAATTGGACAACGGCCTTCACCGACCACTTCATGATACCAATTCCACGCTTCTGGATTGATCGGCTCACCCACCGAACCGAGTAATCGTAAGCTACTGCGGTTACTTTCACGTACATAGGCATCACCTTCACGCATCATGGCGCGAATCGCAGTCGGTGCCGTATATAGAATGGTGACGTTATGCTTATCAATCACATGACCAATACGCGCCCATGTTGGATATTGTGGAATCCCCTCAAACATCACCGTGGTGGTGGCATTACTGAGTGGACCATAGAGTAAATAACTATGGCCTGTAATCCAGCCGACATCTGCGGTACACCAATACACATCATCTTCACGTAGATCGAAGACTTCTCTAAAAGTGGTGTTGACATAAACCAGATAACCGCCTGTTGTATGCAATACACCTTTCGGTTTCCCTGTTGAACCCGAGGTGTACAGAATGAATAAAGGGTCTTCTGCTTTCATTGGTTCTGGTGGGCAGTGTTCGTCTACCTCCATGATGGCAAGGTGATACCAAACATCGCGTGGTGCATTAAACTGAATTGGATTACCCGTGCGATGCACCACGATGACGTTTTCAACGCTACCGGTGCCATCAATTTCTAAAGCTGCATCGACGTTTTCTTTCAGTGGCAATAACTTTCCACCGCGCATTCCAGCATCTGCAGTAATCACTAGCTTTGCTTGACAGTCTTCAATACGACTGGCCAAGGAGTCTGGCGAGAAGCCACCAAACACCACACAATGCACTGCACCAATACGTGCGCAGGCCAACATGGCAATCGCTGCTTCAGGCACCATAGGCATATACAGTACGACACGATCGCCTTTGCCAATACCTTGCTTCTTTAACACATTGGCAAAACGACAGACTTCGTCATGCAGTTCAGAAAATGAGATGATTTTATGACGCGAAGGGTGGTCACCTTCCCAAATAATGGCAGGCTTTAATGGATTATCTTTAAGATGACGATCTAAGCAATTGGCTGAGACATTCAGCTCACCATCGGCAAACCATTCGATTTTGAAATTGTCTTGATTAAAACTGGTATTTTTGACCTGTGTAAATGGTTTGATCCATTCAATCTTGTTGGCTTCCTCTGCCCAAAATGCTTCTGGTTGCTCAATCGAATGCTGGTAACGTTTGAAATAGTCTGCTTCAGAGATTCTTGCCGTTTCTTTGAATTTATCAGGCACTGGGTAGATTTCTTTCATAGCTCACTTCCTTGGTTTTTTATCTCATACCTTAGATGTTCTCATCTATTACACGGGTATGTTTTGTTCTCACTTGCAGTATTGACACCATTTACAAGCGCAAACAATGCGGCTTTGGTCGTAGAAATGTCAGGGCTTTTAATCTTTCGACCTTGACTAAGTTATAGGCTAAAATAGCAAAGCCGACGCTTTTACGATCAATTTATTTTCAAAAATTTACTCAAAATAATTTAAATTTGAACTGCTTGTCTATGCTTTTTGTTCTTAAAATAAGTGATTATTTTGATCATTGCCAAAAGCTTAAAAGATTTAATAATCAAAGAAATAGGAATGCACTATGTTTGACCCTGTAATAACGACCCAAGTACAACCAATCAATGACTATCCGCTCTCCCCAACTGGTCGCTTCAACCGCCTCAGCTACATCGCTTGGTATGGTTTACTCAGCTTCATATGTATGGCTGCTTTTTTCGGTATTTTTGCCTTCGCTGGTCTTTTTAGTCTCAGTCATGTCGATGAGACTTTCTTTTCTACATTTTCAGGTATTACCATCTTTGCTCTGATCGCACTGTGGTTAGTCGCATTTTATTTCCAAATCGTATTTCTCATTCGTCGCCTGCATGACCTGAATAAAACAGGTTGGCTATGTTTACTGCTCTTGGTTCCTGTGCTGCAATTTTTATTTACTTTATATGCCTTATTGGCACCTGGAACACCGCATCGCAATGATTATGGTGATGTTCGTCCATCCAGCACATGGGAAAAAATACTCGCTTGGATCATGATTCTGTTTAGTCTATTCATGATGTTTGGTGTCTTTGTTTTTGCATATTATTTTGCCAGCCCAGATGTATGGGATGCACCAACTCAGATCATTCAAAATACGACCGAATATTTTTAATCGACCGCATTCAGCGAATTGATTTGATCATCATGGGAAGCAAAAACTGAATTTTGCATGCGTGTTGGCAATAAATTCATTATGATTGCTACCCTTATTTATTCCTTCCTTTGCGAAATAGAGATCTTGCTGTGGCAAATGAACAAACAACATTGACTGAAGTGGCAAAAGATACAGGTGCGCTGATTCATCAAGCCAGCACCAAGACCACTGAAACGGTTTTGGCCCATACTGAAAAGTACCACGATGCCTATACCACGATTGATAAAATCATGGACAGCTTTTGGGAGCGTATTCCCTATATTGGTATCGCGATCACGGTATTCATTATCTTTTGGTTACTCACTAAGTTGTTTAAACTCTTTATTCGTAAGACTTTAGAAAATCGCAGCTATACCCGCCAAAACCTAGTATTGGTGCTCAATCGGGTCGGTAGTACCTTTATTATCTTCTTTGGCTTCTTGATCGCGCTGGTGATCGCTATTCCGGGCTTCACACCAAGTCAATTGATTGGTGCGCTCGGTATCGGTTCCGTTGCGATCGGTTTTGCTTTCAAAGATATTTTTCAAAACTTACTGTCAGGGATTCTGATTTTGATCAGTGAACCTTTCCGTATCGGTGATGATATTGTCGTCAATGGCTTAGAAGGAAACGTCGAAGATATTCAAATCCGAGCAACCTTCTTACGCTCACCAGATGGCCGCCGTATTGTGATTCCCAATGCGACGGTCTACACCAGTGCTGTTACGGTTAATAATGCCTATCAACGCCGTCGTTGCGAGTTTGTGGTCGGAATTGGCTATGAAGATGACATGCAAAAAGCCAAGAAGATTATTCTCGATATTCTGGATCGCAATTTGAATGTGCTGAGTCAACCTGGCTTCTCGGTTAATGTCACTGCACTGGCAGACTTCTCTATTAATTTAACGGTACGCTGGTGGGTTAATACCACTGAAACGACCACTTCAGCATCTATCAGTGAGATTCAAGAACTGGTCGTCACTGCTTTTGATGAGAAAGGCATTTCAATTCCTTACCCAGTACAGGAAGTCAAAGTCTACCGTGGTGATCAATCTGAACAGAGCGATGCTTTAGACAAATAATCGCCCTAAAATATTCGATACAGCTGTTTCAGTTCGCAAAATTCGGTTGCCTAAGCTCATTGCTTGGCAGCCGTTTTTTATGAGTAGATCGATCTCATAAGGAATAAATCCTCCTTCTGGCCCAATAATCACACTACAAGGCTGTTGAACTGCATACGGCATTGGCTGCTCAGCATAAGGATGCGCCACATAAGCAGGCTGTTCTGCGCTGATTAACGTCGGTAGAACATCTTCAACAAAAGGTTTAAAACGTTTATAGAGTTGGATTTCAGGTGCTATGGTATCGCCCGCCTGTTCTAAACCCAAAGTTATATAATCATTGAGTTGCTGTAAAAACGGGGTTTGCCAATAGCTTTTATCGACCCGATAACTATGAATCAAGCTAATCCGCTCCACACCCAAGGTCACCGCATCCATGATGATACGACGCAATACTTTAGGACGTGGCAATGCCAGAATCAGGTGTACGGGAAGCTTTGCAGGAACTACTTCTGTTTGCATGGGACGAACAGTAATACATTCTTCGCTGATAGCGACCACCTCAGTTAAGTATCGCTGACCTGCACGAATCCCAACTTTTAAGGTATCACCAACATTGAGCTGTAAGTGCTGAGCTAAATGCTGTAATTGTCTCGGCTGGCTAATCTGCCATGCATCCACCGAACTACACTGTTCGGTTTCAAGTAAAACAATATTCATGACAATGCTGTTTGCTGTAAATAGTGATCAAGACACTGAATATGCTGCTGTAATGAGCCTTTATTTGCTTGCAGAACCCGCTGAGCCTGTTGAACCAATTGCTGAGTCTGTGCATTATCCCCTAGGCAGGCTAATAACTGCTGCCCCACCTGTGCTGTATCCTCTCCGATCAGAATCCCTTGCTGAGCCACAAACTCATCTACAATGGTTTGAAAATTGAAATAACGTGGACCAATGACGGTGGGCACATTCAAGACCATCGGCTCTAAAATATTATGCCCACCACCTGGCTCATTCAATGACCCACCAACAAAACAGGCTTGGCTCAAGGCGTACCATAACCACATTTCCCCCATACTATCAGCAAGAAATACTTGGGTATCCGCTTGAATAGGTTGTTGCAGACTACGGCGTTGGGTTTTTAAATTTAAACTTTGACAGACTTGGTATACTTCATCAAAACGTTCAGGATGACGCGGTACCACAATACAGAGTAAATTCGGATTTGAATTTAAATGCGGCTGCAATTGTTTCAGTAAACTTTGTTCTTCGGGTGCATGTGTACTGGCCAAAGTGATGATCTGACGATCCCCCAAGTGCCAAGCTTGTCTGAGTTGCTGTGCTTGCACTACAAAGTGCTCTGGTGCAGCAATATCAAATTTAATATTACCGACTACCTGACTTTTGGCTTGATCAAGACCTAAAGCAACATAACGCTGCTGGGTTGCCACATCTTGTGCCAATAGCCAAGTGAGTTGTTGCAGCATGGGTTGAGTTAAACGGCGAACTTTACCATAGCCTTTGGCTGATTTCTCTGACAAACGCGCATTCAATAAAATACAGGGAATCTGTTGCTGTTGTGCTTGAGCAATAAGATTTGGCCAGATCTCTGTTTCAACCAATGCCAACAGTTTGGGTTGATACAGATTAAAAAATTGTTTTAATAATGCTTTTTGATCGACAGGCAAATATACCGCCTGAAATAAATCGAGATAAGGGGTTTTTAAAAACAGTGATTTGGCACGCGCTTGCCCCGTCTTGGTAGTATTGGTCACTAAAACAGGATGACCTAATTTTAAATAATGTTCTATTAAAGGTTGAGCTGCGTTGGTTTCACCGACAGATACTGCATGGAACCAAATTGTCCCCAAGTTTTTAGGTGACTGGAACGGTCCAAAACGCTCAATACACTCCTGTTGAAACAGCGCATCACTTTCAGCCCGTTGTTTGATTTTCCAGCGGTACAATGGCTTGATACAGGCCAATAGAACGTTATACCAAAACGGTGTTTGCTGTGCTGCTGTATTCTGCGCCATCCGAGACCATAATTTGCAATGTGATTCCTGCTCATTATGCGGAATTTAAAACAAAAACTCATGCAATTTTGGTAAATCACATGAGTCATTTTTTTAAGTTTTAAAACAGATTAAGCTTCTAACTGCTCAAAGGCAGGATAATCTGTATAACCTTCAGCACCATCACCATATAAGGTTTGTGGTTGAAGTGGATTTAAAGGTAAATCATGTTGCAAACGTTCAAATAAATCCGGATTCGCAATATATTGCTTACCGAATGAGACTGCATCCGCTTGGCCTGTTGCCAAAATACGTTTCGCAGAATCCGCGGTTAAACCTTCATTGGCAATCCACACGCCTTTAAATTTCGGGCGTAATTTTGGTAATACACTATCCTCAGCTTCATATTCACGCGTGAAAATAAAACCAATATTGCGTTGATCTAATTGCTCAACCACATAACCAAAAGTTGCTAATGGATTTTCATCGCCCATATCATGCGAATCACCGCGTGGAGCAAGATGTACACCCACTCGACCAGCGCCCCATACTTCGATGAAGGTATCTACAACTTGTAGTAATAAACGCGCACGGTTTTCAATTGCACCACCGTATTCATCATCGCGATGATTAGTGCTACTTTGCAGGAATTGATCAATCAGGTAACCATTGGCTGCGTGTAATTCCACACCATCAAAACCAGCAGCTTTTGCCTGTTCTGCTGCATTTTTATATTGCGCAACGATTTCTTGAATTTCTTCATGCGATAAGGCACGTGGTGTCACAAAAGGACGCTTTGGACGAAGTAAGCTCACTTCACCCGCAGGTTGAATGGCACTTGGCGCCACAGGCGTATCACCATCCAATAAGTCTGGATGTGAAATACGACCGACATGCCACAGCTGAACCACAATTTTTGAACCTTGTGCGTGTACGGCTTCAACAATTTTATGCCATGCCTGCGCTTGTTCTTGTGACCACAAACCTGGCGTATTGGCATATCCCGCTGCTTTTGGACTAATCACCGTTGCTTCGGTAATAATAAGACCAGCATTGGCACGTTGTTGGTAATATTCCACCATCAAATCGTTTGGAATACGTTGTGCACCACTACGCGCTCTTGTTAAAGGAGCTAAAACCAAGCGGTTTTTAATTGTGAAATCACCTACTTGCAAAGTAGAATTTAGTTCAGCCATGATCGCCTCAACTTACACTTCTTCGATTTAAAGTGCTTGTTTTAAATGTTCGATATATTGCTGAATCAAAGCTTCATTGCGCGTGAAATAAGACCACTGTCCATATTTCTCAACCTTAATCAAACCTGCCTGTTGTAGTACAGACAAATGATTCGACATGGTCGATTGTGCAACTTTTCCTAAACGCTCGATGTGCCCTGCACATACACCACGTTCGAAACTACCACCGCATTGCTCAACGGGTAGAAATTGCTCAGGCTTTTTTAGCCATTGCAAAATCTGTCGACGTAATGGATTGGCTAAGGCTTTGCTTATAACATCAATATCCATAGACTCACCACGTTTCTCAAGCAGCAACGCTTTGTTCAGCACCTAAACCCAGTATATCGAACTTTTTAAATATTAATATCCATTTTTTTCGATATTAATATCTTATTTTTTCGATTAACTGGCAGATGCTGAACGAGATTGCCGTTTTAATTGGATTAAAACTTATAAACCTTGTTTCAAACTTGCTTCGATGAACTTATCCAAGTCACCATCTAATACTGCTTTGGTATTGGAATTTTCCACACCAGTACGCAGGTCTTTAATGCGTGAATCGTCTAGTACATACGAGCGAATCTGACTTCCCCAACCGATATCTGACTTCGAGTCTTCTAAAGCTTGAGCTGCTTCATTACGTTTACTCATTTCGAGTTCATAAAGTTTGGCACGTAATTGCTTCCACGCATGGTCACGGTTGGCATGCTGTGAACGTTGGTTCTGACACGCCACCACAATACCTGTCGGTGCATGAGTTAAACGAACTGCAGAATCGGTTTTGTTAATGTGCTGACCACCCGCACCCGAAGCACGGTAAGTATCGGTACGGACATCGGATGGATTGATATCAATCTCAATATTGTCATCAATCTCAGGCGAGATAAACACGGCTGAGAATGAAGTATGACGGTTGTTATTACTGTCAAATGGAGACTTACGTACTAAACGGTGTACACCACTTTCGGTACGTAACCAACCATAGGCAAATTCACCATCCACACGGATGGTTGCTGATTTAATTCCAGCGACATCACCATCTGACACTTCCATCAATTCAGCTTTAAAGCCATGACGTTCGATCCAACGTAGATACATACGCAATAACATCGAAGCCCAGTCTTGCGCTTCTGTACCGCCTGAACCAGATTGAATTTCAAGGAAGCATGGATTTGGATCCATCGGATTACTGAACATACGGCGGAATTCAAGATTGCCTAAGGCCTGTTCAGCACTGTCTAATTCGGCTTGAACATCCAACAATAAACTTTCATCATCCGCTTCAACCGCAAGGTCAAGCATGGCTTTTGCATCATCTAACTGTTCAGCAAGACGATCAAATACACCTAATGTATTTTCTAAACTGCCCTTTTCTTTTGCGATGGCCTGAGCACGGCTTTGATCATTCCAAATCGCAGGGTCTTCTAATTCTCTTAAAACTTCTTCTAAACGCTCAGCTTTTAGATCGTAGTCAAAGATACCCCCGTAGTGTTTGGCTACGATCAGATAAGTCTTTCAATTGGATTAAATACGGATTAATTTCCACGCGTCTGTTCTCACACTATTTTTTCACTTAATCCGCTATTTTAACATAACTGCTTTAGTCGACACAGCCATGTCATTTTCAATACATTGCTTTATTAAAATTAGTTTTATGAATAAATTTATTTTATCTTTGAAATATTTCATGGTGCTGATTTTGATCAGCCTATTGTGCAAAAATCAGACCAATTGCACTAAAACACACAATCTCTCCTAAGTTTTAATAAATCAAAACAATGATTTTTTATCAATAAATATCAAATAGATAAAATGTCAAAATTACAAGTCAATTACATTCGTACCGTTCGATTACTTTATCAAGATTGACGATAATAAAAATTGCTCTAGACTCAAGTTGTAACAAAACATGTATCAGTGTTTAACACTTGGTTTAAATCTTAATGAGGAAACAACCATGAAAAAATTAGCAATTGCATCAGCACTTTTATCTGCAATCGCAGTAACAGGAACTGCTCATGCTTATCAAGCTGAGGTAGGTGGTTCTTATACCTATAAAGACCAAGATCGTTTTGGTGACAGTGATCGTTTTAGTGTAGATGGTAAGTATTACTTTAACCCAGTACAAACACGTAATGCACCTTTAGCTGAAGCAGCTTTCCTTGACCGTGCAAGCAATGTAAGTGCGCAGTACGCTCATGAAAAAGATGATGCGATTAAAAATAACCAATATGGCGCAGGTATTGAATACTTTGTTCCAAATAGCGATTTCTATTTAAGCGGAAATATTGGCCGTGAAGAAATCAAACCAAATTCAAAATATCTTGATAGCAAAGTGAAAATTAATCACTACGCAGGTGAAGTTGGTTACTTACCAGCACCAGGTTTATTAATTGCTGCGGGTGCAAAAACCGTTGATGTTAAGGACGGTGACCGTGAAACTAGCCCAACGCTTCGTGCGAAGTACGTAACTAAACTAGGCCAAAATGATGTTAACCTAGAAGCATACAGTGCTTTTGGTGACAACAAAGAAGTGAAGTTAAAAGGTGATTACTTCATCGACAAAACTTTAAGTGTTGGTGTGGATTATCAAAAACTTAATTATGACAACACCATTATTAACTCGAACGAATGGGGTATTTCTGCGAAGAAATTCTTCAATCAACAAGTGAGCTTAGAAGGTCGTGTAGGTTTCGGTAACGACAAATCATATGTAGATAATGACTACACTTCATTCGGTCTTCGTGGTGCATACCGCTTCTAAGACTTGAACAGAAAGTAACATCGGAAACGCCCTGAATCATTCAGGGCGTTTTTTATTGCCCATCTCATTTTCTTATCATTCTCAACCTCGCCCTACTAATCTTTTTAGCGTGATTCCGAATGAAGAATTGACGCTTATCCATTTTTGAATACACTACTCCATGTAACAAAATATGTATTATTTTTAATCGGGGGAAATTCTAATGAAAAAATTAAGTCTTATCGCTGCATTCATGAGTGCTTGTTTTACTATCAATGCTCATGCTTATCAAACTGAAACCACTGGCGCATATGAACATATCAATATGGATGATGGGAAAGGCAATAGTGCGGTAATCACGGGTAAATATTATTTTAATCCAGTCCAAACCCGTAATGCGCCTTTGGCAGAAGCCGCTTTCTTAGATAAAGCATCGAATATCGGTGGCGGCTATGCCTATAGCAAACTGGAAGATGACGAAGATCTCGGTGATTTACAATTCAATATCCTAGGTTTGCAAGGTGAATTTTACGTCCCTAACTCACAATTCTATCTTTCTGGTGCCTTACATCGTACCAATGTCAAAGCAACAATTAATGGTTTAGGTTCTAATTCTGAAAATGGCGATGGCTATAGCCTAGAAGCAGGTTTCCTCCCGGTTAATGGCTTATTGCTGGCCGTTGGCGTGGCAGATTTATCGGACAGTTTAAATCCAATACAGGTTGCACAGTACGGCTTTATCAATAACCTTTCAAATGCTGCAATCGTGTCTGGCGAAAATGACGATACCGCCGTTTCTTTACGCGCGAAATATGTTTCGCAAATTGGCGGCTACTATACCAATTTCGAAGCGCTCAGCTATATTGGTGACGAAACAACATATCGTTTAGCCGCTGATCTTTATCTCGACCCAACCCTCAGTGTGGGTATCTCATTCGCTGACTCTACTGCTGATGATTCAGATAGTGTATTCAATATCCACGCTCAGAAATTCTTCACCTCACAGTTTGCTTTAGGTGTAGGTTACACCAAAACAGATGGTGCTGATGCTTTTGGCCTTAATGGTACTGTTCGTTTCTAATCAACTCTTATCAGAGATAAAAAAATCCGCTCATCAGAGCGGATTTTTTATTGCTTTAAATAAGCGATTTGCAATTGTAGACTGGTGTTGCCATTAAACACATTCCGCTCCAAGGTATAGACTAAATCCACATAACCCAGCATTGGATTAAATTCAAAACGGCCCATCGCATTAAATGCAATCGCATCTATGGAATGTGACCCGACCGCCAATTTAAGTTTTAGATGTTGCTCTTTAAGCCAACGATAATCGATCACTTTGAATCGTCCCTCAAATTGAGGCAGTGGAAACTTCTGTCCCCAAGGCCCAAGTTGCTCAATCCAATCCAGCGTCCCTAAATGTAAATCCGCATCGCTGAGCTCGCCATCAGTCCATAAAGTTGCTGTGAATAAATCATCATCCATTTCGGCAATAGCTTGAGTGAAAGCGCTTTTGAATGCATCAAAATTTTCTTTTTTCAGGGTTAGACCAGCTGCAGCGGCATGCCCACCAAAATGACTGACCAAATGTGGATACTGCTCTGCAACCTGCTCAATAGTATCTCGGATATGAATTCCATCAATCGACCTTGCTGAACCTTTAATATGAATCCCATCTTCATCAGGAGCAAAAACTAAACTTGGACGATGAAATTGCTCCTTTAAACGTCCAGCCACAATACCAATCACACCTTGATGCCATTGTTCGTCAAACATCACCAGCGCTGCAGGTAAATGCTCTTTTTCAAGCTGAATATGTTGCAAAGCACTTAACGCTTGCTGCTTCATTTCAGTTTCAACTTGACGACGTTCGGTATTTAGCTGATTCAACTGCTGTGCAATTGGATAGGCTGTTTGCATATCGGCAGCGAGTAAACACTCAATTCCGATCCGCATACTTTCCATTCGACCAGCCGCATTGATTCGAGGACCAACGACAAAGCCTAAATCTTGTGCACGCAAACTGGCTGCATCACGTCCTGCAATATCCAACAAGGCTAAAATACCCGCACGACATTGATGTTGCTGAATCCGCTTTAATCCAGCATCAATCAAGATACGGTTGTTATAATCCAAACTGGCGACATCGGCATAAGTGCCCAATGCGACCAAGTCGAGATACTGGGTCACTTTACTGCTGCTTTTGCCTTGCTGGCTGCGTGAACTGGCCAATTTCGCCAATACATAAAAAGCCACCCCAACCCCAGCCAAAGCTTTACTTGAGAACTCACAGCCGAGTTGATTCGGATTGACTACCGCCTCCGCACTAGGTGTCGGCTTGGTGGTTAAATGATGATCGGTAATGATCACCTGCATACCTAAAGCTTGGGCAGTATCCACACCTGCATGGCTCGATATACCATTATCCACAGTGATTAAAAGATCTGGCTGATAACTTTGTTTTGCCAATTCAGCAATAGCAGGAGTAAGCCCATAACCATACTTAAAACGATCAGGCACCAGATATTCAACTCTGGCTCCCATATCTTGCAGAACAAGAACCATTAAAGCGGTACTGGTCGCACCATCGGCATCATAATCACCGACAATCACAATCTGTTTTTGCTGATCAATTGCTTGATCAATCAAGGCAACTGCCTGCTCCAATCCCTTAAGTTCTGGAGATAGCAAGTGCTTGAGTTTTAACTCCAGCTCTTGTTCAGACTGTACACCACGCCTTGCTAGAATTTCAGCAATAAAAGCAGGCACGCCCTGAAACTGTTCAGGGCGTGTCAGCAATGGTCTTTTTTGAATTTGGATCATTTATGGCATCAAACGTTGGATAGTCCAAAGACCATTTTGCTTTTCATAACTTAAACGGTCATGTAAGCGATTTGGTCGCCCCTGCCAGAACTCATAATAATCAGCTTCTAAGCGATAACCGCCCCAAAATTCAGGCTTATCCAGTTCTGCTCGAGCTTGGCTTTGTAGTGCTTGAAAGCGTTGTTGCAATAACTCACGGCTTTCTATGGCGCCACTTTGCGGGGTACTGATATGTGCAGCAATCTGACTATCACGCGGACGTTTATGGTAGTAATCTGTCGATTCTTGTTCAGAAATCTTGATGACCTTACCACCAATACGCACCTGACGCTCTAAACTTGGCCAGTAAAACAGCAGCTCAGCATAAGGGTTTTCTGCTAAGTCCAAGCCTTTTTGGCTGTCATAATTGGTATAGAAATCATAGCCAGCTTCTGTCGCACCACGTAATAACACTGTACGTACGTGCGGACGTCCTTGAGCATTTGCTGTCGCTAATGACATCGCATAGGGTTCATGTAAATTGGCAGCTAATGCATGATTAAACCAATTCAGAAACTGTATATGCGGCTCAGCACTGATTTGGGCTTCATGTAATTCACCCTGCTCATAGCTCAAACGCAGCTCACTGAGATCTTTAATCACATCACTCATGATGGCTCCCCCCTTAAGCAGCTTGGGCTTGAGCGCGTACTGCATCCGCCAAATGATTGGCCAAAGCCTCAACTTCTTGCTGCTGATCACCTTCCACCATGACACGAATCACAGGTTCTGTGCCTGATTTACGAATCAATAAACGACCTCGGCCTTTCAGTTGCTGTTCCGCTTTTTCAAATTCTGCAACCAAGGCAGGAATCGAATAAGGGTCAATCATGTGTTGTAGACGAACATTGACCAACACTTGAGGAAATAATACAAAGCCGTCCACCAACTCATGTAAGGCTTTGCCTTGTTCAACCATCACCGTAAGCACTTGTAACGCTGCGATAATTGCATCACCCGTTGTACTCTTATCCAAAGTCAGAATATGACCTGACGGCTCACCACCTGTGACCCAATTCTTTTCTTCTAGGGCTTGTAATACATAACGGTCACCGACTTTGGCACGAACAAAGCCAACCTCAGCTTTTTGTAAAGCCAACTCAAGTGCCATATTACTCATGACTGTGCCCACCACGCCCTCTGGCTTATGTTTTGCCTGAGTTGCAAGGATATACAAGATATGGTCACCATCAATCAATTGACCATTTCTATCCACCATCACCACACGGTCAGCATCACCGTCGAAGGCAATCCCCACATCAGCTTGATGTTCCAACACCGCCTTCTGTAATTGTTCTGGGTGGGTTGAACCACAGTTCTCATTGATGTTTAAACCATCAGGCTCATTAAATAATGGGATGACTTTAGCACCAAGCTCACGGAATACCGATGGACCTACGCTATAGGCTGCACCATTCGCACAATCCACTACGATTTTTAAATTACGTAAGTCAAAATGATACGGGAACGTCGATTTACAAAATTCGATATAACGACCATTGGCATCTTTAACACGCACACTCTTACCTAGATTTGCGGTGTCATCAATCAGCAACTCTTTTTCCAGTTCCTGATTGATCTGGTCTTGTAATGCATCTGGAAGTTTTTTGCCTTCACTCGAGAAGAATTTAATACCGTTATCAAAATAAGGGTTATGTGATGCTGAAATCACGATCCCAGCGTGTGCGTGTAGTGCGCGAGTTAAATGCGCAATTGCAGGTGTTGGGAGTGGACCCAATAAATGGACATAAACACCCGCAGCATTCAAACCTGCTTGCAATGCTGCTTCTAAAATATAACCCGACAAACGTGTATCTTTCCCCAACACTACAATCGGTTTATTTTTAGGACTATTTCTTTTTAATACTTTCCCTGCAGCAAAGCCAAGTTTTAATGCGAACTCTGGGGTAATAGGCATTTGTCCAAATTTTCCGCGAATTCCATCAGTACCAAAATAACTCATCTTTTACTCACTTTCTTATCTTTTATATGGTGTGGAACCATATCTTTCTTCATCTTATTCACTTTACACCAAAACGAAAAAACCGTCAGTGGACTGACGGTTTTTCTGTCAACAAAATTACCAAAAATCAACCAACTCGATAGTTTGGTGCTTCCTTGGTAATCGTAACGTCATGAACATGTGATTCAGACATACCTGCTGACGTAATCTTCACAAATTTTGCATTTTGACGAAGATCTTCAATAACAGATGAACCCGTATAACCCATCGATGAACGCAAACCACCCATCATTTGATGTACGATGTTACCCATTGGTCCTTTGTATGGAACTCGACCTTCGATGCCTTCTGGCACTAACTTCTCAGCACCTGCTTTAGCGTCTTGGAAATAACGGTCAGCAGAACCAGATACGCCCGCCATTGCACCTAATGAACCCATGCCACGGTATGCTTTGTAATAACGGCCTTGGAAGAATTCAACTTCACCTGGTGCTTCTTCTGTTCCAGCGAGGAGTGAACCGACCATAATCGTGCTCGCACCTGCACCAATCGCTTTCGCCATATCACCAGAGAAACGAATACCACCATCCGCAATCAAAGGAATTTGATCTTTCAGTGCATTTGCAACACTGTCAATTGCAGAAATCTGTGGCATACCAATACCAGCAACGATACGTGTGGTACAGATTGAACCAGGACCGATACCTACTTTTACGGCATCAGCACCAGCATCAAGCAATGCCAAGGCTGCATCACCTGTTGCAATATTTCCACCAATCACTTGAACTTGTGGGTAGTTGGCTTTTACCCAACGAACACGTTCAATTACACCCGCAGAATGACCATGTGCTGTATCCACCACAATCGCATCTACGCCTGCATCAACCAAGGCTTCGACACGGCTTGGTGTTTCTGCACCTGTACCGACCGCAGCACCAACACGTAAACGACCCAAATCATCTTTACAACTGTTTGGATAGCTTTCAGCTTTACGGAAGTCAGTGACCGTAATTAAGCCTTTAAGCTCATTGTTCTCACCAACAACCAATACTTTTTCAATACGGTGTTTTTGCAATAATGCTTGGATATTTTCTTTCGATTCGCCTTCACGAACAGTCACGAGACGATCTTGACCTGTCATGATGTTACTTACAGGCTGTTCAAGATTGGTTTCAAAGCGTGTATCACGACCTGTGACGATACCCACCACTTTGCCATCTTTTACAACAGGCACACCACTAATGTTATTCGCTTGGGTAATCGCAATCAGCTCACGCACTGTCGTTTCAGGGCTAACGATGATTGGGTCTTTCACCATACCTGCTTCAAATTTTTTCACACGGCGGACTTCAGCGGCTTGCGCTGCAATATCCATGTTTTTGTGCAAAATACCAATACCGCCATTTTGCGCCATCGCAATTGCCATACGTGATTCAGTCACTGTATCCATTGCAGCAGAAACGAGAGGGATATTAAGTTGAATTCCGCGTGTTAAACGTGTCTTTAAGGAGACATCTTTTGGGAGAACAGTTGAGTAGGCAGGAAGTAATAAGACATCATCGAAGGTTAGCGCTTCTTGAACGATGGTCAGCATAACAATCTCACTGGTAATTTCCGTGAGCTATTATAAACAAATTTCAATGTGATTTCATTTTCTATGATGAAAATAATTTTAATTGATCCTATTGGTGATTTTCGACACCATAACTTTTCGCTCTCAATCCTGAAAATTCAGTTCAAGAAAGCATCAATTATTTATATAAATTTCAATAATATATAAATAAAATATCAAATTAACAGATAGAACAGCGACGTCGCTGCCCTACCACGCATAAAACGTTACATTTCACTTACCATGACTTAACTCATTTCCGTAGGCAAACTAAAAACATATTCATTCATCAAATCAACACCGCATTCTAGCTGCTCAATCCAATCCAAAAATTGATTGATCATCTCCTTACCCACAAAAGCGGTGCCATGTTGCGGCACAATCATGTCGATATCCATCTGACGCACCATATTGACCCACAACCGAATTACTTTATTGGAGCACATATAGCGTTGATGAAAGCCTTTCATCTTTTTGATATGCGTTTCAAAATCCGTAATCGGTAGACTCGCATCATCAACGATTGAAGCACCCATATCGCCTGAAAATAGAATTTTCGCTGTCGGATCATAAAACTGGAAGTTACCCACGGAATGCAGGAAATGTGCAGGCACTGCAACAATTGAGGACTCACCCAAAGGAATAATTTGTCCTGTATCTGACAGTTCGATCAAACGCTCTTCCCAATTCCCCTTCATTCGCTCACTCATAAAAGCTGAGTTGAGATGTGGTAAAAAGCGTGCCCATAGTTTTGATGCCACAACTTTGGCATCGGTATAGACCAACCAGCGTGGCATTGAGGTAATAATGTCAGGGTCTTGATGCGAAGCCATCACATAATCCAAATTTTTCAGTTTGGTATAGCGATTAAGCTCCATGGTTAAAGGCACATAAGTAAGGTCGCCACCCGGATCTAAAACAGCCGCCCGATCATGATCAATAATTAAAAATTGATTGGCCTGAATACCTTCCCCTTTAACCAAACTGGTAAAACTAATGCATTTATGTGTGCCATTATCAAACAGTATTTGCGACGTTGTTCGCTCAAAACTCATAACCACCCCAGAAAAATTCTTTAAATATGAAATATTTTAATTCCATAATAAAATAATGGGATTTAGCTCATGTTTCAATCAGATATTGGACTTTTATCATAATTTATAAGAAAAAACCCATCACTTTTGGATGGGTCTGTACTGATTTAACATTCGATTAGATTAGAAGAAATAGTGTTGCACCAAGCTCGAAACACCTACAATCAAGAAGATCGCGGCACCGATTTTATGGATCAAGGAAATCGGTAATTTATCCGCCAATTTATTGCCAATAAACACCGCAGGGGCATTCGCGATCATCATCCCGAATGTGGTTCCAATCATTACCCAAAAAACACTGTCAAAACGTGCGGCTAAAGCGACTGTCGCGATTTGGGTTTTATCACCAATTTCAGCCAAGAAAAATAGAATGAAGGTGGCACCGAAAACCCCAAATTTCTGCCATTTATTGATATTTTCAGTTTCATCACCCAGTTCATCTGGAATCAACATCCAAATCGCCATCCCGATGAAACCGAGGGCAAGAATCCACAGTAAAATCTCAGGACTGAGTACGGTGGTAATCCATTGTCCCAAGACAGCAGAAATACCATGATTGATGGTGGTGGCTAATAGAATGGCAATTAAAATCGGAATCGGTTTACGGAAACGTGCTGCGAGCAAGAGTGCGAGCAATTGTGTTTTATCACCCATTTCAGCAAGGGCAACGATTGACGTCGAGATGAGGAATTCATACATTGTTGAATGCTCTGGCTAGCAAAATATACCAATGACCTACCCCTCCTGCTAGCCAAAATCAAATAGATTGATGCAGAGTGGTAAATCAAAGGTCTTGCCAACAAAAGCACAGCCAAAAAGCTGTTCTTGGTTCTTTGCTATGATGACCATGCTCAGTTGAGCAATTATGTTGATCATCACCTATTTACTTTGCGTAAATAGCGGCTACTCCCCAATGAAGTGAATTCATTCTACCAAACAATAAAATTGTTTTAAATCTCTAAAGCCAAAATTTTTGGTAACTCCAAATGAGCACACGTAATAAACCGAGAAAAACAGCAAAATACACACTTAGACCGAGAAAACCCAAACTGCCCCAACCACTTGCTCCACCTACGTTTTGAGCTTGGTATTCCATTGCCATGACGACCGTCGCAAGTAGGACCTCAAAACCCATTACCACATACATCATCCACTCCCATGGAAAATGTAAAAAACTAACCCATAATCCCATCGCCACAAAAACAATGAGTAATAAAGGTAGCATTACCCGATAGATCCCTAACATCCCTGCTCCCTCAAACAATGAGAATTTATTTTATGTCCAACATAGCATAAATAAAGCCATGTTTTTTCCAGCCTAAAAACAGAAAACCCCGCCAAAGCGAGGTTCTCTAAACTCAAAAAGCAATTAGAGCAATAGGCTACGAATATCTTTTAACAGCTTGGTCAGCTTATTGGTAAAACGTGCGGCGTCAGCACCATTAATCACACGATGGTCATACGATAATGACAACGGCAACATCAAACGTGGATCAAAATCTTTGCCATTCCATACTGGTTGCATGGTTGCAGGTGAAATACCCAAAATCGCAACTTGAGGCCAGTTCACCAATGGAGTAAACGCTGTACCACCAATACTGCCTAAGCTGGTAATGGTAAAGTTAGCACCTTGTAAATCTTTCGGTGACAATTTGCGGTCACGTGCTTTCTGGCTCAGTTCAGCCAGTTCTGTCGCGATTTGCTTAATTGACTTCTGGTCAGGATTACGCAATACCGGTACGGTTAAGCCATCTGGAGTCGCAACTGCAATACCCATATGAATTTCGTTACGCAACAACACTGACTTCTGATCATCAGCCAAATGTCCAGCAAAATAAGGTTCTTCTTTGAGCAAGTGTGCAACCGCTTTGGCAATGAATGCCAAGATCGTCAGGCTAAGACCTTGCTTTTTAAAGCCATCTTTCAGTTCACCACGCCATGCTTCCAGCTCGGTAATATCCGCCAAGTCAAACTGCGTCACTTGCGGAATAAAGTTATTCAATGACAGCTGTGGCACAGACACTTGCTGTAAACGCGTCATTGTTTTCACTTCACCGCCACCAAATGCACTAAAGTCTGGCAACTTCGGCAAGCCTGAAGCCACTGGAGTGGCTTGCGTTGCAGCAGCGGGTTGTGGTGCGGTCAGACGTGTTTTCACATAGGCAAACACATCGTCTTTCATCACACGACCATGCTCGCCTGATGCTTTGACCTGCCCAAGAACCACACCTAACTCACGTGCCAGTTTACGCACGGCTGGACCTGCGTAGACTTTGGCATTGTCTGCTTCTTGCTGTTTAGTCAACTTCTCAGCTTGCGCTGGCGCAGTTGCTGCTGTCGTTGCAGGAGCTTGTGGTTTTTCTGGCGCTGTGTTTGCTACTGGTGCCGAAGGAACTTGTGCTTTTGGCGCTGCTGCTGGTGCAGCGGCCTGACCACTGACCTCAATCGTTGCCAAAGCCACGCCTTGACGCACTTCCTGATTCGAAGACACATGAAGTGCTTTTACAATGCCTGCTACCGAGCTTGGCACTTCAACCGATGCCTTATCTGACTCAACCACGCATAAGCTTTGTTGTGCTTCAACACGATCACCAACATTGACCAGAATTTCTGAAACCAAGGCTTTTTCTACACCCAGATCAGGTACTTCAATTTCAACATTACCTGTTGAGGTATGAGTTGTAGTTGGTGCTTCTGTTGTTGCCACTGGCGCTTCTGTTTGAACTGGCGCTGCTTGCGGTTCAGATGACGTGCCGGCACTCGTCGTCTTGACCTGAATCAAGACCACGCCTTCCTTAATACTGTCACCTTCTTTGATCTGGATCGCTTCCACAATCCCCGCAACCGAGCTTGGTACTTCTACCGTCGCCTTGTCCGATTCAACCACAACAATACTTTGTTCAGGTTCAATCTGATCACCGACTTTGACCAACACTTCTGCAACCAGGGCTTTTTCTACACCAATATCTGGAACTTTTACATCCACAATCTGGCTTGCAGTCGCTGCTGGAGCAGCAGGTTGCGCTTTTGTTTCAGCTTCCACTGGTTTTGCTTCTGCTTTTGGCGCTTCTGCTTTCGGTGCTTCATTCGCAGGTGTTTCAGCAGCAGCCTCCGACTCTAATTCAATCAATGCGACGCCTTCAGTCACTTCATCGCCTTGTTGAACCAGAATACTTTTCACGATACCTGCTGCAGTGCTTGGTACTTCTACCGTTGCTTTATCTGATTCTAAAACCAGAAGGCTATCATCAACTGCAACATGGTCGCCCACTTTGACCAAGATTTCTGCAACCAGTGCTTTATCTACGCCAATATCAGGTGCTTGGATTTGCATGATTATTTCCCCTCACCTGTTTGCGTTTCATGGTATTCAGCAACTGCCTGAACTTCTGGATGCGCTTGTGGCGCCCATGCCACTGGACGATCAGTATCTAACTCAAAGTTAGAAATTGCATCTTTCACTAAACGTGCATCTACTTCACCTTCGTCCGCTAATTTTTTCAAAGTAGCAACAACAATATGTGCAGCATCAACACCAAAGAAACTACGTAAGTTCGCACGTGTATCTGAACGGCCGTAACCATCGGTACCTAATGCAACAAATGGACGACCATCTGGAAGATATGCACGGATTTGTTCGCTATACGCACGCATATGGTCTGTAGCAGAAACCACGATACCTTCTGTACCACGTAACTGCTTAGATACCCAAGATTCTTTCACTTCTTCAGTAAGGGGGTGTAAGCGGTTGTATTCTTCACATGCCATACCATCACGTGACAACTCATTGAAGCTTGTTACACTCCAAACGTTTGAACGGATTTGATATTCATCACGTAAGATTTTCGCAGCTTTAATCACTTCACGAAGGATTACACCTGAACCCAATAATTGAACCGTTGCTTGTTCATCTTTTTCGAACAAGTACATACCACGTTTAATGCCTTCCTCGGCGCCTTCTGGCATTGCAGGATGCTCGTAGTTTTCGTTCATTACAGTTAAGTAGTAGAACACACGCTCTTGGTTCACATACATACGTTGTAAACCATCGTGTACGATCACCGCCAATTCATAACCAAAACATGGATCATAAGATACGCAGTTTGGAATCGTGTTCGCCAAGATATGTGAATGACCATCTTGGTGCTGTAAACCTTCACCGTTCAATGTAGTACGACCCGCAGTGGCACCTAACAAGAAACCTTGTGCCTGTGCATCACCAGCAGCCCATGCAATGTCACCAATACGTTGGAAACCGAACATTGAGTAGTACATGTACATTGGAATCATCGGCAAGTTATTGGTTGAATAACTGGTTGCCAACGCAGCCCATGCACTCATCGCACCCGCTTCGTTAATACCTTCTTGTAGCATGTGACCGTCACTTGCTTCACGGTAATGCATTAACTGCTCTTGGTCTTCTGGGGTATATTTTTGACCGTGAGCGGCATAAATACCGAGCTGACGGAACATCCCTTCTAAACCAAAAGTACGTGCTTCGTCTGGAACGATTGGCACTACACGATCTTTAATTGCTTTTTCTTTCAGTAAAGCAGCAATTAAACGCACCATTAGCATCGTGGTCGATTGCTCTTTACCACCAGAACCATTTAATACAGCATCAAATACTGATAATTCAGGAATCGCTAAAGTTTCACTCTCACGACGACGTGCAGGTAGGTAGCCACCTAATGCCTCTCGACGCGCCTTCATATACTTCATTTCAGGAGAGTTTTCACTTGGGCGATAGAATGGAAGCTCTTCTAACTTATCATCTGTAAATGGCAGGTTAAAACGGTCACGTACATATTTCAAAGAGTCGATCTGCATTTTTTTGATTTGGTGAGTTTTGTTCACCGCTTCAATTTCTTCAGACAAACCATAACCTTTGACCGTTTTCGCAAGAATAACAGTTGGTTGACCTTTGGCTTTCATTGCTTCTGCATAGGCAGCAAAAACTTTGTACGGGTCATGACCACCACGGTTAAGATTATCAATGTCTTCATCACTTAAATCTTTTACCAGTTCCGCAGCTTCTGGGTACTTGCCAAAGAATTTCTCACGGGTATATGCACCGCCTTTCACTTGATAGCGCTGATACTCACCATCAACTGTTTCTTCCATGACCGCTTTTAAAGCACCTGAACTATCTTGCGCAAGTAGTGGATCCCAATGACGGCCCCAAACCACTTTAATCACACGCCAGCCGGCACCACGGAATAATGATTCAAGCTCTTGGATGATCTTACCATTACCACGTACTGGGCCATCCAGACGCTGTAAGTTACAGTTCACTACCCAAACCAAGTTATCTAATTTTTCACGACCAGCCAGTGAGATTGCACCCGTACTTTCAGGCTCATCCATCTCACCATCGCCTAGATATGCCCAGACTTTACGATCTTCTTCTTTGATCAAGCCACGATTCATCAAGTACTTTTGAATGTGTGCTTGGTAAATCGACATAATCGGGCCTAAACCCATCGATACGGTCGGGAACTGCCAATAATCCGGCATCAAATACGGATGTGGGTAACTTGGAAGACCATTACCACCTACTTCACGGCGGAAATTATTCAATTGATCTTCAGTTAAGCGACCTTCAAGGAATGATCGCGCATAAATACCAGGTGCACAGTGACCTTGATAATAGATCATGTCACCGCCAAAGTTATCTGAAGCAGCGCGGAAGAAATGGTTAAAACCAACATCATAAAGCGTTGCAGACGATGCAAAACTTGCAAGGTGACCACCGAGGTCGTCACCCGTTTTATTGGCACGCAACACCATTGCCAATGCATTCCAGCGAATCAAAGCACGGATACGACGTTCCATATCCTGATCACCAGGCATGGCTGGTTGTTCTTCAACTGAAATGGTATTGAGATAAGGCGTATTTAGGCGTTGGATTGGAACATGTTTTGCAATAGCCCGTTGATAAAGTTTTTCTAGTAAGAAGGCAGCACGCTCCGTGCCCATATGTTGTAATACTGAATCAAATGCTTCTTGCCATTCCTGGGTTTCTTGCGCGTCAGAGTCGCCATAAAACGCCATACAATTCACCTTTTCCCTTAAGTTATTTGTCAACTCTATTTTTATCATGTTTTGCGGTGATAGAGGTATTGCCCTAAATGAATGCAAAATGCCTTATTATTTTCTGACAAAATAGTCATTGACCGAAATGAAACAAAAAACATAAAAAATCGCCAATAAAGGCGATTTTTTGAGATATTTATATACAACTGTTAACAAATTACATTAAGGCAACATTGCTAAATAAGTTGATGGATTTTTCCGTTGACCATCTTTCACAACTTCAAAGTGTAAATGTGGTCCAGTACAACGACCCGTACAACCAACATTGGCAATATGCTCACCAGCACTCACGCGATCACCTGCATTCACGATTAAACGTGATGCATGTGCATAACGAGTGATATAACCATTGCCATGATCAATTTCAACATACTGACCATAGCCTGTACCCCAACCTGACTTGGTCACGACACCAGGGCCAGTGGAATAGATTGGCGTACCAGAGGGTGCAGCAAGATCAACACCAGAATGATGACGTGTTGAACCTAATAAGGTACGGTTCCCCCAAGAAGAACTGACACGCCCTTCTTGCAATGGATGGCTGACCAACCAAGAATAACCTGTATTTGCAGAGAATGAAGGTGCGTTGTCTTGAGATGAAATCGCTGAACGACCATATTTCTTCTCGATCGTTGCATTGTTCAATTCAATGGTTTTTTCACGTAATTTAACGGATACATTCGATACAGCTGGCAGATCCATATCAGCAGAATGAGTATAAGAACCTTGAGCTAAGGTTTTTGATAATTGCTCTAAGCGGTCGTCACCTGTAGCTTGACCAATATTCTGATAATCTGCGAAAGCAACCGAAGCAGCTGAAGCAGCCAACGAAAATGCGAGTAAAATACGACGCGTATGATGCATAAAAAACCTCTTGAAACCGTCCTTCAAACGTTCCTTTATCATCTCTTCCTTGATAACAGCTGAAGCAAACGCTTAAGATGGACACATTACCTCCGAGGAAGTTATATGTCTGACCCTAGCAACGTTTTCCAACAGAAAGGACAACACATAAAAACTGGAAACTTAACGTTTCTGACGACGCAAGTCACACAATGGAAACAACTTACGAAAATTATTCAACCTTTACTGCCCCAACCAGAGCAATGGCAGGTTGTTTGTTATCAACATGGGGTTTTGATCATAACCGGTGAAAATCAAGCAATGATTAGTCAACTCAGCTATTTACAAAGCCACTATGTTGCGCAGTTAGCTCAGCTCGAAGGACTCAAGGAATTACGAAAAATCCAAGTTCGCTTAAGAAACAAAACAGTTGCCTCTCGTGAACCCTCTCCCCCAACAAAAGCACTTACATCAGAGACCCAAGAGCAATTGCGCAGCGCCGCTGAATATGTGAGCGACCCTAAGCTTAGCCAAGCTTTGCTACGTTTGGCAAGCAATAAAAAGTAAACTTCATATATTAAGTGTTGGAATACACACTAGTTTTGTGTGATGAAAATCTCAGATTCAATTGTTATAATATAACATAGACAATAAAAGACAATGACTTATGTCACACTCACATAAGGAATTGGACAATCACTCTCGTTATTAAATGTTACAATTTCATAGCTGCTTGGATCATTTTGAACATTGCGTAATAGCTGATTATTTAACGCATGTCCTGATTTATAGCCATCAAACTTGGCAATAACTTGATGACCTAGTAAATACAAATCACCGACAGCATCTAAAATTTTATGCCGCACAAACTCATCGGCAAAGCGTAAACCTTCCTCATTAACTACACCTGTATCATCCACACCTATGGCATTTTCCAAGCTTGCGCCTAAGGCCAAATTATTGGCTTTTAAGTAATCTAAGTCCTTCATAAAGCCGAAAGTGCGTGCCTCACTGACCTCATAAACAAAAGTTTCAGTTGAAAAATCGATCGTGGCTGATTGGTATTCTTTCGCAAATGCAGGATGATCAAAATCGATGGTAAAGTTGAGCTGAAAGCCTGAATGTGGTGAAAAAATCGCTTTCTTGTCGTCGATTAAAGCCTCCACAGGCTTTAAAATGCGAATGAACTTCTTTGGCGCATCTTGCTCCGCCAATTCACCTTGCATGAGTAAATAGATAAAAGGTCCTGCACTACCATCCATAATCGGAACTTCGGATGCAGAGACTTCAACAATCAGATTATCAATCCCCAGTCCTGCAATCGCACTCATGACATGCTCAATGGTGCCAACTTTGATATCTTCACGAACCAAATTCGAGCACATAAAGGCTTCTTGAATCAATAAAGCATTAGCGGGAAGATCAATCGGGGGATTTAAGTCGATACGGCGAAAGACAATACCTCCATCAATATGATGTGGAACAAAATTAATCAGCACCTTTTGACCACTGTGCAGACCAATACCGCTCGCTTTCACCACACGTTTGAGAGTACGTTGTTTCAACATGCCATACCAACTTCATTTGCAAAAACCGATATAACTTAGCATATTTTGCCATTTTAAAAAAATAAAAAAGGGGGTAATTACTTACCCCCTTTCTCTAAATATATGATTTTATTATTTACGCTGTTGATTTTTCAGATAGTCTTGAATGCTCATTGGCGATGAACGTGGCGTAGAACTTGCGGTTGCACCCACTGGAGCATCCGTATTTGTACGTTTGCTGATCGCTGGAACATCATCTTCGTCAACCGATTGTTGCGCAGTTTGAGAAACTGGCGCATGTGAAGTCACCGCACGACGCTTTTGATCAACTTCACTCGCATTACGGGTTAAACCTGTTGCAATAACAGTGACACGTAATTCATCACGTGCATCTGGATCAAATACCGTACCGTAGAAGATTTCACCTTCATCCAAGTCAACGATTTGGTTAACCACATCAGTAATGATTTCAGTTTCACGCAGGGTAATGTCATCACCACCCGTGATGTTAATCAATACGCCTTTTGCGTTGATAATATTTACATTATCAAGCAATGGGCTACGAATCGCCTGCTCTGCTGCTTGGCGAGCACGATCTTCACCACGACCTAAACCAGCACCCATCATGGCATAACCACGTGTACTCATGGCTGTTTTCAAGTCAGCAAAGTCAAGGTTAATATGACCACGGTTTACCACAAGATCAAAGATACTGCGCACTGCATTCAGCAACACATCATCTGCCTTTTTATAGGCATCTTTCATTGAGATATCGCCATAAACGCTGAGTAAGCGCTGGTTTGGAATAATGATCAATGAATCAACATGCGCTTCCAAGGCATCAATACCCTTTTCAGCAGACTTTTGACGACGACGACCTTCAAAGTTGAATGGTGTAGTCACTACACCCACAGTCAAGATCCCCATCTCTTTGGCAACTTCGGCAACCACTGGCGCAGCGCCAGTACCTGTACCACCACCCATACCGGCAGTGACAAACACCATGTCGGTGCCTTCAAGATGTTGACGAATCACTTCACGGCTTTCTTCCGCTGCGATCTGACCCACTTCTGGATTCGCGCCTGCACCTAAACCACGTGTACTTTGTTCACCCAATTGAATTTTGAATGGGGCGTTCATGCTATCCAATGCTTGTTTATCTGTATTTGCACAAACAAACTTTACACCTTGGATATCAGATTGCGCCATGTGCTGCACAGCATTACCGCCACCACCACCAACGCCAAATACTGTGAAACGGGCTTGACCGTTGCCATTGTCTAGTTCATCTTCTATAAATTCAAATGAGGCCATGACCTTTAGATTTCCTAATATTAATGGCAGTTACTTCAGCCCGTTACTGCCCTGATTTTTAAACAACTGATGTGTAGGATGCTGTTCAATAATCGCTAGCTTGTCAAGTACAGTGGCTGATTTAGAACAACTTCCTAACAAATTTTCCCAAAAATAACTACAACTTAAAAGATGGCCTTTAATTTGCTATTTAATGCATTCCAACCATTGGCAACACGATCTACAAAACTACGATCACTTGCTTCTTCTGGCTCTTCAACCGTATCTTGCAAATCACTTTGACTAAACATCAATAAGCCAGATGCAGTTGCATACATTGAACGACGCAATGCAGCTAAATGTTGATCATCCGCATAGACTTGCAATGGCGGATTACCCAAATGAGCAGACACACCCAACATACGACGTGCCAAATTGACCATACCTTCAATTTGACAAGAATCACCTGTGAGTACCACGCCATGGTAGAGACCATGAATCGCACCGCTATGCTCCAATTCTTCACGAATTAATGTGAAGATTTCTTCATAACGCGCAATGATGATTTCTGCAAGCTCTATACGACTGATGGTTTGTGTGCCATCAATGCCTTGTACTTGGATCATGTGATCAGGTTTCACCACACTCAGGTCAACACAGCCATGTAAAATCTTGATGCGTTCTGCTTCTTCCGTGGTGGTCTGTAAAACAGCAGCAATATCACGCGTAACATTCTCACCACCACGTGGCAGGGTTCGCGCTAAAGCCAAACGACCATCGAGATACACAGCAATATTGGTAATACCTGCACCAATATCAACCAAGCAGACACCATATTCTTTTTCGTCTTTTAGCAAACTTGCTTCAGCGGTTGCCAAACAAGACACCACCATTTTTTCCACCCCGATATTCGCCCCTTTCATGGCACGATCAAGGTTTTGCATGGTGCTGATTGGCATCATCATCAACTGATAATGACCCGTCATACTATGTGCAGACATATTGACTGGGTTTTGTACCCATTCCGCTGAATCACCTAACTCAAAGCCCAATGGCACAGCACTGGCAAGATAATAATCTGGCGATACGTGACTGGCTTTGGCCAACTCTAA
Source organism: Acinetobacter sp. C26M (assembly GCF_023702675.1). Taxonomy (NCBI): domain Bacteria; kingdom Pseudomonadati; phylum Pseudomonadota; class Gammaproteobacteria; order Moraxellales; family Moraxellaceae; genus Acinetobacter; species Acinetobacter sp. C26M. The sequence continues at coordinate 165,288 of NZ_CP098478.1, read as the reverse complement.
CGCGCGCACCACTTCATTTGTCGTAATAATATGATCGTGGTTGGCAACAGGAGTACGGCCTGACGCATAAAAACTTTGTAATTCAGTACTTGGAATCGACACCCATGCACTATGAATACGACACTCAGCCATATCCTCAGCTTCGGATACCGCATTCTTGATTGCCGCAATCACCTTGTCTAAGCTAACAATCTTGCCTTTAACCATACCTCGGTTGCGAGCAGTTGCCATGCCAATGACTTGGATCTTATCTGGTGCATGGATCTTACCAATCAAAACTGAGACTTTATGAGTCCCAATATCAATCGCAACAACTGAGGGAACAGCTTCACTCATTACTTCAATACCATATCTTTAATGTTGTTTAGGACGATTGCCCTTTATTTTAAGCCACGTATTATGGCTTTGCCTGAATTGCCCCTGCAAGGCTTGTGTCATCAATCGTTACAACTAACTGACCGTTGACAATCTTTGGCGGAGTTGCATTTTTCCACTGAATAGCAAGGCCATTCCGATAACGCAAATCAATTGCCGTGATTTTTGACCATACAGGTTTTAAATCCGTTTGTGCCAAATGGCTTAAGCGTTGCAACTTATTCATGGTTTGATCTTGGTCTACAATAATCCGTAAGCCCGAATCAAACTGCATAAACCACGTCATACGCTCGGTTAAATACAATTCTTTTAATCTCAAATTCGCTGGATGAAACAATTGATTAATTTCATTATAGCGACGCATCATCATTTTGGATTGGCTGGCGGGCCCATGTAAAAGCGGCAAGTTTGGATGTGTTGTTGGCACTGCCTCACTAAATACATCGCCATTGTCACTAAGCAAACGCCCTGTTCCCCAACGTGCAATTGCATGACGCGGCATTACTCGCACCCGAATTGCATTTGGCCAAGCTCGTGACACCACCACACGATCAACCCATGATACTTTTAATGCTTGATCTCGAATTTGTTCTAAATCTGAAGTGAAATAGTTATCTTTAATCATCGGACTAAGATATTGAACTAACTGTTGATTTTCAACCTCAGAATTGGTCCCAACCACCTGCAACTGTGCCGCTCGAGCATCAGTCATGACTTTATATAAGCCAAACAAACCCAAGGCCAATACAACAAACGCAATCACCAGCAAGACCCAACCACCCGCATTCACCATTTTTTGCTTAGGTGAAGGCGGTTTCTCGTGAATCGAGCTAATGGCTGGCCGCGTTTTACGGCGCATCGAGGCAGGAAGCTGAGCCATAGATCGTTAAGCCGACTTTGCTAAGGTTTGCTCTAAAATAGCAACACAAAGCTGATCAAAACTATAGCCAACAGCTTGTGCTGCTTTTGGCACCAAAGAGTGGCTAGTCATTCCAGGAACAGTATTCACTTCCAGTAACCAGAAAGTCCCTTGCTCATCTTGCATCGCATCAATACGACCCCAGCCTTCTGCACCCACAGCCTGAAATGCGCGTAAACACAGTGCTTGCAAGCTTTTCTCTTCCGATTCACTTAGACCACAAGGAATACCATATTCCACATCATTACGTTGATATTTTGCTTCATAGTCATAGAAGGCAACGTCTGCTGGTGGCTGCAAACGAATCACGGGTAACGGTTGACCATTTAAGAATGAAATCGTGAATTCACGACCTGTGATCCATTTTTCTGCCATTACTACCGCATCATGCTGAGTGGCTTTTTCAATTGCTGCAGCAAAATCTTCTGCTTTTTCAACCTTGCTCATGCCGACACTTGAGCCTTCATGCACAGGTTTGATAATCACTGGCAAGCCCAATTCAGCAATCACTGAGTCAAGGTCTGTGTCTTTGCTAATAATACGGTAAGGTGCGGTTGGTAAATCACTACCCTGCCAAATTTGCTTGGTTTTAACTTTATCCATACCAATTGCAGAACCTTGTACACCCGTACCGGTATAAGGAAGATTTAACCACTCCAATACACCTTGGATCTGACCGTCTTCACCGCCACGACCGTGTAATACAATAAAAGCACGATCATAGCCAACCAGTTCAGTCACACTACGATCTTGTGGGTCAAATGCTTCTGCCTGTACGCCCGAACGCAATAACGCCTCTAAAACAGCCTGACCGCTGTCCAATGACACAGCACGTTCAGCCGACTTCCCACCAAACAACACAGCAACTTTGCCGAATTTTGCAGCATTTGACACGTTTATATCCTTAAAAAACTTCATATATTCTATTAAATCCCTCCCCACCTCCCTTTTCAAAGGGAGGGGTTCCCCCTTTAACAAAGGGAGTTAGGGGGATTTGGCATACAAGTGATGCTGAGCCAATTCTACCGAAATTGCACCAACGTTACCCGCGCCTTGTGTTAATAACAGGTCATTTGCTTGTAACACTTTTTGTAAAACGTTCGGTAAATTGCCGTCCACAGGATCAACCAAAATCGGTTCAACCTCACCACGCAGGCGAATACTACGCGCTAAAGCACGACTATCAGCACCTACAATCGGCTTTTCACCTGCTGGATAAACTTCCAGTAATAACAACTGATCTACTTGCGACAACACATCGACAAAGTCATCAAAACAATCACGGGTACGGCTAAAACGGTGCGGCTGGAACAACATCACTAAACGACGGTCTGGATGGCTGGCACGTGCCGCTTTAATGGTGGCTTCAACTTCTTTCGGATGGTGACCATAGTCATCCACCAATTTCACCAAGCCTTCACCAACTTCGTACTCACCTTGAACTTGGAAACGACGACCCACACCACTAAAGCCTTCTAAAGCACGGCAAATCGCACCATCAGAAACACCTTCATCAGTTGCCACGCCAATCGCAGCAAGTGCATTCAAGACATTATGCAAACCTGGTTGATTGATGGTGACACGTAATGGCTCACGATCTTTACGCAATACGGTAAAATGTGACTGCATACCTTCTTGTACTACGTCTACCGCACGGATGTCATTATCTTCATCAAAACCATAGGTCAACACTGGACGACCGACGCGTGGCAGAATCTCACGGATATTGGCGTCATCGCCACAGACCACAGCCAAACCATAGAATGGCAAGTTATGTAAGAACTGAATAAAAGTATCTTTTAACTTATCAAAGCTACCTTCATAAGTATCCATGTGATCCGCATCGATATTAGTCACGATCGCAGCCATCGGCTGTAAATATAAGAAAGAAGCATCAGATTCATCCGCTTCTGCCACGATAAAACGGCTTTCACCCAATGCTGCATTCACACCAGTGCTATTCAGCAAACCACCAATCACATAGGTCGGGTCGAGATTTTCTTCTGCCAACATGGTGGTCAACAAACTGGTGGTGGTAGTTTTACCATGCGTTCCCGCAACCGCGATACCATGACGGTAGCGCATCAACTCACCGAGCATTTCCGCACGACGCACGATTGGCGTACGTTGTTCGATGGCTGCTTTAATTTCTGGGTTTTCAGGATCAATTGCAGTCGATACCACCAATACATTGGCGTTTTTAATATTGTCAGCCGAATGGCCAATAAATACTTTAATACCATTCGCTTCGAGTTGAGCCGTGGTTTTCGACGCTTTAATGTCTGAACCTGAAATTTTATAACCTTGGTTACTCAATACTTCGGCAATACCACACATCCCCGCACCACCAATACCAACAAAGTGGATATTTTTAATACGGCGCATTTCTGGCACTTTAATCAGCTTTTTGGCTTGGTTTGGATTTGTAGGAGACATAAATAAACTCGAATTACAATTTTTTAATCAGATCAACCACATGCTGAGTTGCATTCGGTTGTGCTTGTTGACGTGCTTTTACAGCCATTTCAGACAGTAGCTGACGATTTAATAAGGTCGCTAATAACTCATCTAAAACAGCAGGTGTCATGTCTGCTTGCTGGCAAATCTTGGCTGCGCCAGCATTGGCCAAGAATTTCGCATTTGCCGTTTGGTGATCATCCACCGCAATCGGTAAAGGCACAAAAATCGCCGCCAAACCTGCGGTAGCCACTTCGGTTACTGTGAGTGCGCCAGCGCGGCAAATAATCAAATCAGCTTCACTGTAGGCTTTTGCCATATCGTGAATAAAGGGTTCCACTTGAATGTCCAAACTCGCAGGTGCACCTTGATACAGCGCACGCGTGGCATCTTGCTTGTTTTGACCACACTGATGGAACACTTTCAACGGCACAGTGACCTTTTTCAAAGCTTCAGGCAAACGTTCATTCAATGCCTGTGCACCAAGTGAACCACCGACGATCAGAAGACTGATTGGCAAATGTTCCTGTTCACGAGTTTGATAGCGCCAAGACGGATTTAAAATCGCAGTGATTTCTGCACGCACAGGATTACCTGTGGTCACGACTTTATCACTGTTTGCAAATGTATTTGGAAAAGCCTGACACACGGTCTTGGCAATACGTGCCAATTGAGTGTTGGTAAAACCTGCAATCGCATTTTGCTCATGAATCAACACAGGAATCCCCAGCAAACGTGCAGCCAAGCCACCTGGGCCTGCAACATAGCCGCCAAAACCTGCTACAGCATCAATCTTGAGCTGTTTCATATAGCGCATTGCACTTAAAGTTGCTTTTAAAATTTTAAACGGTGCACTGAGTTTACGGACTAAACCATTACCACGCACACCTTGAATATCAATTTGATAAATCGGGATATTTTGATCTTTCAATAACCGATTTTCCATTCCCGTAGGCGTCGCTAACCAAGAAACTTGGCAGCCTTCCTGTTGCAGCTGCTTGGCAACAGCAAGCGCGGGAAACACATGCCCACCAGTACCTGCGGCCATCATCATGACATGTTTGGGTTTGTTCTGCGGGGAATTGGTCACGGTCTAATTCTTCAACTCAAAAAAGAAGGTTATCGTCTATTGTTTTCGAGCGTTATTTTAATCCTAAAGTTTCATTCACGAAAAGCGAATTTCACCTGTTTACAACAGAAAGCTGTGCTTTTTTCGATTCTTTGTTAAAAACAAGGTTCTGCCCATATACAAAAGCCCATTTGCATGCAAATTTTCATTCAATACAAACGGGCAATTCGGTCAAAAATAAAACTTCTTAGTTTTTACGACCCGCTTCCAAAACATTGAAAAGATCATCGGCAATCGTGGTACCAAATTGCGCATCAATCTCACGGATGCAGGTTGGACTGGTGACGTTAATTTCGGTCACATAATTACCAATCACATCCAAACCGACAAAGACCAGACCTTTTTCACGCAGGAATGGACCCACTTTTGCCGCAATCAATTTATCATTTTCAGTCAGTGGACGGGCTTGACCTAGACCACCTGCTGCCAAGTTACCACGTACTTCACCATTTTGTGGAATACGCGCTAAGCAATATGGAATCGGTTCACCATTAACCAGCAAGATGCGTTTGTCACCTTCCACAATTTCAGGAATATAACGTTGTGCCATGATTGGACGCGTACCCATTTCCGTGAGCATTTCCAAAGTCGAACCAATGTTCACGCCATCTTGATATAAACGGAAAATACCCATGCCACCCATACCATCTAATGGCTTTACAATCACATCACCATGTTCTTTGATAAATTCACGGATCAAGCTTTGTTGTGACGTCACCAAAGTTGGCACTTGTAGCTCTGGGAATTGAGTCGCGAACAGTTTTTCATTACAGTCACGTAGCGATTGTGGTTTATTGATAATCCACGCCCCTTCACGCTCGGCCTGTTCCAAAATATAAGTGGTATAGACAAAATTCATATCAAATGGTGGGTCTTTACGCATCAAAATTACATCGTAATCCGCCAACGATTCTTTGCGTTTTTCGCCCAACTCATAATAATGGTTATAATCTTCAAATACTTTCAGTGGCGAGATCAGGCCAAAGGCTTTACCTTGGTCGATATATAAATCGTGTTGTAATGCATAACCCAATTCATGTCCGCGACGGCTGGCCGCCCATAACATCGCCATGGTTGAATCTTTTTTAAGATTCACAGTTTCAATCGGGTCCATCACTACCAGTACACGCATAATCTGACGCTCGTATTTTTAATCTTGGCAAAAAGTATAACGAAGTTTGCGGTCAATCGTGAAACAAGTTGTATAAATCTTAAAGATTAAAAAATCTATTTTGTTCAATTAATTACAACATATTAAAAATATTCAGCTTTATGATTTAATTTGTTTCGGATGAGGAAATCACCAGTGCATACGTGGCAGACCAGTCACTTCCATCCTCCTCATTTTCCAACCCATTTATCCCAAAAGCTTTTGAATATCTTTGGCAATTTTTTCAGGTTTGGTGATTGGAGCATAACGTTTGACCACTTCCCCTTTTTGATTGATCAGGAATTTAGTGAAGTTCCATTTAATGCTGCTGCCTAACAGGCCTTTGGCTTCAGAAGTGAGATATTGATATAAAGGATGTGCGGTTGGCCCATTTACATCAACCTTGGCAAACATCGGGAACGATACGCCATAATTACGCTGACAGAAGCTGCCGATTTCTTCATTGCTCGATGGATCTTGGTTGGCAAATTGATTGCATGGAAAACCAAGAATCACCAACCCTTGCTGCTGATAGTCCTGATATAACTTTTCCAAACCTTCAAATTGTGGTGTTAGACCACACTGACTGGCAGTATTCACCACCAATAACACTTTTCCTTGGTAATCAGCGAGGTTCTTTTGTTCGCCTTCTAACAGTTCAGCCTGAAAATCATAAATCTTGCTCATAGGTGTTCTCTCTTATATCCATTGGTGGATGTAATCAAAATAGTTTGCTGAATCATGCAGCTCTTTATTTAATATTGCACACAATTATCTTGCACACAAGTTTATTATGCACAATATACTTTTTGAGTAATCCAATTTATACTGAATATTCAACAACTGCGTCGAGGAAAAACCATCATGGCTGAAGTTTCATTTTTGGATAACCAAGTGTGTTTTGCCATGTATTCCGCGACCAATGCGATGATTCGCCAATATCGCCCTTTGCTGCAGGAATATGATCTGACCTATCCGCAATTTATTGTGTTGTTGGCTTTGTATGAGCAGGACAATGTGATGTTGTCTGAGATTGGACAAAAGACTTTTTTTGATTCTGGAACGCTGACACCGATTATTAAAAAACTCGAAGAAAAGCAGTTTTTAAAGCGTGTTGCAGTCAAAGAAGATGAGCGGATGAAAAAAGTAATCTTGCTAGAAAAAGCACTGACTGCAAAAGATGAAATTACCCTGATTCCGTTTAAGCTTGCCTGTTCGCTGGGAATGGACCCGAATGATCTCGTGGCGATTCATAACTTATGTCATCGTTTTTTAAAGGGTTTGGAACAATCTAAACTCGAGAGTCTGGAAAATTAAATGCAGCAAGCGATTGTCGGTTTTCATCTCGATGAGGAAGGACATTACGTTGCCGATCTCGCCTGTGGTCATGAGCAACATGTGCGTCATAATCCGCCGTGGCAAAATCGCCCTTGGGTGTTAACCAAACAAGGGCGGAATGAAAAATTAGGGATGATGTTGGAGTGTAAGAAGTGTGGGGAAGAAAATACTCAATATGATCGTTTTAATAACCTTATTTGATAATCCGCAATACGGTTCAACTTTGGGGTGTATATAGGAAATTGCTGCTGTAAATAAAGTAAAGCATCTGCCAGTGTCACCTGATGTAAATTTTTACAGGTCCCAAATATTAAATTATCTAAAGTCAACATAAACTGTGTTGTATCGCCCTCCAAGCTTTGGCTATAAATATCTGCATCCAATTCATCCTTTGGATCTTCTAATGGTATAGTAGCCTGTATGTGTAGATTAAATTTAAACTTTTGCATTAATTCAGATGGAATCTGATTTTCACACCGCATCAACCAAGTGAGCGTAATTAAATTATGTCCGAAGAAACTAGGCTGATGTATACATTCGTTAAGTAAACTTTGAAAAGTTATATTTTGATCAAAGGATTCAGATAGGAATTGTTTGCCTGTATTACCAAAAGTGGAGGTTAAAAACTCTGTAAAACGATCTAAAAAAGGATATATCTGTTTTGCACTCAATTTAGGCAGCAAAGCCTTAAAAGATAACAATATTGTTACATTATGAGATAAATATTCATTATTTGAAGCAGCTGATTTTATATAATGATCAAAAATATTTGTAAATCCATAATTGCGATACCATTGAAATAACGCTGAATACGCAACAGGATAAATACTTCTATTCAATATGCTTTGGATACGAGGTAATGAAAATTCTGTATCATGGCTATCTTGAGTAAACGAGCGCAAATTATATATTTCACTTTGAAAAATTAATTTATCAGTTTGCGCCCAGATAGCGCTATCCCCCAAAACAGTAAAAATATTTTTCGCAGCCTGATAAGATTTTATCGCATGGGGCTGATGAATCGTCGCACTATAATTCAATGCTCTTTCTAATAATTCATCTTCAGTCATAAGAACCTAGTTGATTATATCTTTTTCAAATTACCTTCTGATAATCCACCAAATTTCTCATACTATCAATAGCACCATCCTAATATTCCAATAACTCTTGACCTCAAGCCAACTGGAGCTTTTACAGTTGTATTTTATATAAGAACACGGATTTATAGATGAATAACTTGAATAAAACATTTCTCATATATGGCGCCAGTAAAGGTCTAGAGAAAACCCTTGTTCAATCTGTATCAAATAAAGCCAACAGATACCATCTATGGGGTATCTCGCACCCAACCACAACAAATTTAGAACTTAAACTAGATTTGTGCTGATCCATCCAAACCAAAGTAGGCTATAAGCAATATAAAAATGTAATTGGACAGCAAAAAATTGAAGCCCTATAAAGATTTTAGGTAAATTTCAACCAAAAAGCCCAGTATACGACTGGGCTTTTTGGTTGATAAATATTACTTATATATCCATTTTCTTAAATAAAAAGAACGGTAAATTTCGAATAATCATCATAATGATTGCCCATTTACCTGGTGTGTAAATGGTTAATTTGCCTTTATCAATTCCTTGCACAATATCATTCGCAACTTGTTCTGGTGATGCAAGCTTGCCTTTACCAGACATTCCAGCCGTCATAGGGGTCGCTGTCGGACCAGGCTTGATTAAAGTCGCTGTGACTTGTGAACCTGTTAACGCTAAGCGATGTTGTAATCCTTGTAGATATTTATCAAGCAACGCTTTTGATGCACCGTATACATAATTCGATTTACGACCACGGTCACCCGCTACTGAACCAATCACTGCCAATTTTCCATGATTGTGTTCAATCATATGTTTAGCAATAGCTTCAGTAAATAACACAGGTGACAGCGCATTTACTTCAATTGCCTGCTGACACTCAACTAGATCATTTTGACATTGATCTTGGTCAGGTAAATTGCCATGCGCAATCAGGGCAATATCAATTTTTCCCTGTTGATTGATTGTATCAATACAATCTTGAATTGCCGCAGCATTTAAAAAATCAACAGTCTGTAGTTGGATATTGGCCTGCGGGGTGCGGACTTTAAGATCATTCGCAACACGCTGTAATTTGTCTTGATCTCGACCTAACAGAATAACTTCACAAGGCTGCTGCTTAAGCCAGAGTCTAGCGCAGTGTTCAGCAATAGCTGAGGTTCCACCTACAATTAAGATTTTTGGTTGATTTGACATTTAGCCCCCTAATAGACGACGAGACATTTCCGAGCTGATGCCTGGGTCCCGATATTTTAAAAATTCAGTAAAGCGTGGATAGCCCGCTTCAAATAGTGATCTTGGCATACGAGCATCTTTGGCTAAATAAAGACGACCTTGTGCTTGTTGCACAATATGATCCAACTCATTTAACAGTTTTAACGTTTTTCCACCACGATTTGGGAAATCCAACGCCAACGTAACACCCGATTTTGGAAAACTCAGTAATCCACCTGACTCACGATCGCCAAATGTTTTTAATACTGCTAAAAATGAGCCTTCACCTGATTTTTTAATAGTGTTTAACATGTCTTGAGTGACTTCTTTGCCAATCTCTTTCGGCACCACACTTTGATATTGATAAAAACCTTTCGGTCCATACATTTTGTTCCATTCATGCATGGCATCTAATGGATAAAAGAATGGCTCGTAATGTACTTTTTGAGCTTGGCTTTTTAGTGAGTTCCCGTGAAAGTAGGCAAAATTAAAGACAGGTAAACTGAGTTTATTGACCAATGAAATCGGCGGAGTAATCGGAAATGTTTTATCTTTTATTTTAGGTTCTACTTGAGCCGATTGACCAGCGAGATTACCCCGTGAAAAAAGTCCCTTAGCATTAGCACCATTCATACAGTCAATCCAGGATACCGTATATTCCCAATCAGGCTCAGATGAATCAGATAGTGCAAAAAACTCATCTAGATTGTGATAAGGAATAGTTTCTGAATCAATCCACGAACTTTGAACCGGACGTAATTGTATTTTTGCTTCTAAAATTATACCTGTTAGGCCAATTCCACCTACAGTTGCATAGAACCAATCAGCCCTTTCAGTCTTTGAACACTCAATAATTTCACCATCAGTCCGCATCAGCTTAATCTGTAGAAGGTGGTCACCAAAAGAGCCAAAAGCATGGTGGTTTTTGCCATGCACATCATTTGCAATAGCCCCACCAACAGTAATCATCTGCGTGCCTGGGGTTACAGGTAACATCCAGCCTTGTGGGATAAGTGTTCTGTGAATATCTTGTAAGGTAGCACCTGCTTCGCAGTGCAAAATTCCAGTATTTAAATCAAAAGAAATCAAATGATTCATGGCGGTGGTCAGCCATAAAAGACCATTACCGTTTAATGCTACATCACCATAACTACGCCCCATACCATGAGCGATACCTGGAAACGTACCATTTTTTAATTGTTTGGATGCTTGTGAAGGTGTTATTAAAGGAATAACGTGATGTTCAGCGTCAGAAAGCCTACCCCAGGCCTGTATTGTTTTCATTTATGCCTCAACTTTACGAAACACGAAATGTTTATCTAAATAATATTTGCAAATATAGCCAATCATTAGACCGATTATTCCACCCACGTAACGCATCTCTTTGGTTCCAAAGGCTGCATGAAAGCCAAACTCAAAACCCCAGAAAATAATCGTAGTAAAAATACCCATAATGGTATACAGCAGAAAAACCTTTCCATCATGTTTGGTATTCTGTGTTTTATATTTAAAAATATACTTTTTATCTAAGATATACTTAACAATTAAACCGACACCTGTGCCAACAAAAATTGAAATAAAAATATAAAAATTTCCAACATAAATATAACTGGAAATATCTTGTGCTATAATATTGCAAAACGTAGCAACCATAGCAAATGCTGTATAAAGCAGCGCGAGCTTAATCGAGTCCATCATTTATATTTAATAGCGCTGAAAAAAAAATGTATGATATAGCAGAAAATCGGTCTTTTCTAGCAGAAATCTCAGGACTGATTAAACTAATAAGACCCAAGCAATGGCTTAAGAATAGCTTTGTTTTCGCACCTCTGATCTTCGCAGGCGAATTCCTAAATTTAGGCTCTATTTATTCCGTATTATTTGCGGCATTTTTATTTTGCCTAGCTGCCTCAGCGGTCTATATTGTTAATGACTTAAAAGATATAGAAAAAGATCGGGCACATCCTGAAAAGTCATTGAAACGACCTTTAGCTTCGGGTCAAGTGAGCCCCCAAAGTGCAATTATTTTATTAACGGTGATTTATATTGCCTTAGGGTTTGCTTGGTTAGTTGCACCCAAGGTAATCTACGTGATCGTGGTATATTTACTGCTGAATTGGGCGTATACCTTTAAGCTAAAGCATGAACCAGTGATTGAAATTTTCATTGTCGCCTTTGGTTTTGTATTACGAGTATATGCAGGCGCTGTAGCTCTCGCAGTGCCAGTTTCTCATTGGATGTTTATTACAACATTAAGCATTTCACTCTATCTCGCTTCAATTAAACGTCGTCAGGAACTAATACAAAGTGGCTCTCAAGGACGTGGCGTACTTGAACACTATTCAGTAAGCCTGATTGACCGCTTTGCCGGAATTTCCGCTGTTACAGCCATTGTTTTTTATAGCTTGTATACGATGGAAGTACAGCCACAACTGATTATCACCATCCCATTTGTTATGTTCGGCTTATTCCGTTACTGGTTTATTGTTGAAACATTAAAAGGTGGGGAATCTCCAACTGATGTGATTGCTCAGGACTGGCAAATATTATTAACCGTTGTGTTATGGGTCTCATGTTGTATCTGGACATTATTGCCAGCTTAATTTTATTTTGGATTGTTTTGTGACGTATTATATTTACCTTATTACTCCATTTTTAGCTTGGTTAGTTGCTGGCTGTCTAAAGTTTCTTATTAATTCAATTAAAGCCAAGAAATTGGCTTTTGGATTAATTGGCTATGGTGGATTACCAAGTAATCATAGTGCCATTGTAAGCAGTATGGCTGCACTTATTGCCTTTAAGGAAGGGATTGATACGCCTGCTTTTGGCGTTGCGATTACCCTCTCATTTATTGTGCTATTAGATGCAAATAGTTTAAGACGTGCTGTAGGTAAACATGCTGTAGCGATTAATCAACTAGCTAAAAATACGCCTGAGTACCAGCAATTAAGAGAACGCATGGGACATACCAAGATTGAGATCTTAGCGGGTGTACTGGTCGGTTGTCTGGTTGCATATTTAGCTAGCATGCTATAAACCAAATATTAACTCGGGGCTATATAGCTTATAAATGTTAATTTAGTTACCAGTCTAGTTTTCACCCCGTATTAGTTAACTAATAGTTATTTAACAATTAATTTTTAGTAGCACATTTATGAACATGTTCATTAAAAGTAATAAAGAACATATTAAATTTATTTTATATTCTTTATTAACCCTTATTGTCATTATATTTATTCATAGCAATATATATTCTTTTGACTTTACAATAAGATTGCATGACTATTTATACTCACAATGGGTATTTAGCTATGACTATGGTTTTGTAAGAAGAGCTCTACCAGGCGAGATATTCAGTATTCTAGGAATTGATCCAAACTATAGACATGTTCGTCTAGTATCAATTCTTTTGTTAATTTCATTATTTTACCTTTTTGCTAGAATCACATATATTTTCCTCAAAAATTTAAAACTAGATAATAAAGATATTATAATTTTTTCAGTATGTATTTTTAGTTTATCTTTTTTAGCCTCTCAATGGGTAAGAGAATTATCTCGTTTTGATCATGTTGGTCAAATTATACTACTAACTTCTATTTTACTCATACTAAAAAACGCCAGAAACTCTATCGTTCTGGCATTTATATTATTATCATTGCCAGTAATGGCATTGACGCATGAAGCAATGCTAATATTTTTCGTTCCAACTTTAGCATTTATATATTATCAAAAATATAGAAAAATAAGTCACATTTTCCTAATTGGGATAGAGTCTACTCTACTCTTGGTAGCAGTCGTTATCTATGGCAAGATGTCTTCTTTTCAAGTTAACTCTATTATTAAAACCTTTATGTATTACGAGCATTTTCAATCTTATGCTGTCAGCACATCTTTACTGACTTTAAAAGAAAATTTCGTAACAAACTATCAAACCTTCTTTGAAACCAAAGCATATTTAAAAATATTTTTTACATTTCTGTTTTGCTCTCCTATTCTTTTGTTTATTAAGAAAAGTACAGATAAAAAAACCTTTCTTCTCATTTTATTTTTTTCAGCATCTCCTCTGGTTCTAACATTAATAGCTTTTGATTATATTAGATGGATTGCACTATTTTTATTCAACTTATCTATAATATTTATGTCATTAGCAATAATGAACAATATTGACAGAAATTTAATTTCATCAAATTTCATGAGTTTTAAAAAACTGATATATTCTTACGCATTTGTTTCATTATTACTTGGCCCTTTAGGAATTGGAAATACCTTCATCAACTTCTATGAAGTAAATTTCCCTTGGGAAAAAAGAGAAAAATGGGACCAAGCTTTACTTATTAAATTAAATGATCCAATCCCTTTGTCTAATATTAGATTGAGTATTGATGATGTTAATTCAATTACACAACTTTACTTTTTAAATCAAGAAAATATCAAACAATCGAAGTTGAATAATGCTGTTATTAATGACTATATTAAAGCGGCTAAAAAAGGAAGTACGGATGCCCAAAATACTTTAGGCTTCTTCTATTTTTATGGAATACATACATCTATAAATTATTGCTCTGCATTAGAAATGTTTAAAATGGCTGCCCAAGGTCAAAATAAGCATGCCCTATATAACTTATCTCTTTTGTATAGAGATGGCATTTGTATAGAAAAAAATATTAAGAAGGCGAATAATTTATTAATACAGGCATCTTCCCATGAAAATGACTTGGCTAAATTCATGTTAGCTATTAATTATTTACATGGTAACAATGGGTTTGTTAAAAATAAAAAGGAAGCTTTGAAAATATTGAATGAACTAAAGAGTAAAGGAAATTTACCAGCAGAAATTTCATTGGGGGCACTTAAGCTGGAGTAACACTCGAGATTTAATGTCTGATAGTAAGCCGTTCCAGAATTCAATGTCCTGGAATGGCTTTTAGACAATTTCCCTATGTCGCGTTTATTTTTTAATCATCATTTCCAATAATAAATTAGATAAACCTAAAAGCAAACTTTTACATATTTTTCTTTTTCCTTATAGCTAACTTAATTCTTGACCTCAAGCGCAGTTGAGCTTCTATAGTTACCTTTTGATCTAAAAGATACAGGTAGATAGATGAATAACTTGAATAAAACATTTCTCATATATGGCGTCAGTAAAGGTCTAGGCAAAGCCATTGTTCAAGCTGTACCAAGGCCAACAGATACCATCTATGGTGTATCTCGCACCTCACCACAAAAAACTCCCAACGTAAACTGGATTTGTGCTGATCTTTCCAAACCAGAGCAGGCTGTAAACGAAGTAAAAACAGTAATTGGACAGCAAAGAATTGATGTGCTGATTTACAATGTGGGTATTTGGGAACAACAGGCATTTAGCGGTAACTATAATTTTGAAGACGTTTCTGCTGCTGAAATCAACCAAATCATCAATACCAATATCAGCACCTGTATCCTGTCGATTCAATCTTTAATTGAAAATCTAAAACTCTCCGATAATGCCAAAATCATTCTGATCGGTTCCACTTGGGGTGTTGATAATCATAACGGCAAAGAGCTTGTTTTCTCCGCAACTAAATTTGCTCTAAGGGGCATTGTGCAATCACTACGAGAAATCTTACGTGAACACTTGATTGGGGTAAGTGTACTGAACTTGGGCTATCTGGCCAGTGAATATGGGATTGATAAACCGACTCAAGACGTTTTAGAACAAACCAAGTATTCGCTCATCCCTCTAGCTGATGTGATTCAAGCGATCCATTTTATTATTTCAACCAGTAAGGCAAGCTGCGTCAAAGAAATCTTGATGCCTGCAATGTTGGATCAAAATGTTTAGTTCTTTATGAATATGCCAAATAGCCAACATAAGATGAGCAAACACATTCAAAGCCCATTTGGCGATAGAGTTCTATTGCAGGGATGTTATCTGTATCGACAACGAGGTATGCAGTACGCCCCCTCTCAACGATTAGATTGACTGCAAACCCTAATACACGCTCAGCATAACCTTGCCGACGGTATGCAGGAAAAGTGTAAGTTCCACCTATACTGACCAGACGATGAGTTTCAAGCCCGAATCGAACGATCGAGACAATTTGACCATCAACTTCATGAACAGCAATCTTAGCTTGCTGAATGAGTACCTCCCAATCAGCTATCTCATCAACCGAGCGTTCGTGATTATATAGATGCTGATATTCAATAAGGCGAGGAATGTCTGATGTAATGGCTAAACGACCACTCGCCTGTGGGAAAAGACGTGTACAGACCATGACCCATTGATCATACTCCCGCAATAAGCTCATTGAATGTCCCATCATAGAGCGCAAGATATCCCTTCCAAAGGGGGTGGTAACAACACGACAGGGCTGAAGTTTAAGCATCTCTGAACAAAGTAATCCAGCCGAGGAGCTCTCCTCTGGCAACCAAAAGCAAGCGCGGCCAGCCAAGACCACAGCAATACTCAACAGGGCTTTTGCCTCATTTGAATCATTTAATCTTAACAATTGCCACTGTGCATCAATCACTTGTGTCCGATCAAGAAATACGGTGATCCCAAGAGAATGATAAAATCGAGCATCAAGCCACTGAGAAATGAGTTGGCGCTCACTTTGGGATGTAAAAGATCCTCTTATAATTTTCAAATCAGAATTTGCCTGCTCAATCTTGTTTTTCACTCTTCTTTTCTCTAACTGTGGTTACGATCAATTTGAATAAAATGAAAATATCTTTGATATCCAAGCTAAGTTGAATCTCAACAACAAGCTAAATATTTTAATTCTTTATCAAAATATTATTGAACTTTAGCTAACCTGGAAACGGGGAAAGAATAAATCGTAACTAATAGTCTTCAATCATTCTGTAGTGACTTTCCTTCGCCCTGGGCATTCAAATAAGTTTAGCTAAGTGTCACAAATATTAATCATGATGTTACATCATTCAGAGGTACATTAAGATTTAGTTTTTTAGTCGAAAATTTAGTAAACATTTAAGGAAATATAGGAATGCAGAAGAAAAATATTGGCATTATATTTGGAGGAAAATCTACTGAGCATGAAGTATCCCTTCAGTCCGCAAGAAATATTGTTGATGCGATAGATCGAGAAAAATTTGATGTGACATTAATCGGTATAGATAAAAATGGAATATGGCATCTGAATGAAAGCACTCATTTTTTATTAAATTCAGACAATCCATCTCTCATTTCATTGCATCAATCAGGACGAAATATTGCGTTCATTCCAGGGAAAAATGAAAAACAAATCATAGAGTTTCAAAACAAAACGCTATCGCAATTGGATGTGATCTTTCCGATCGTTCACGGAACACTTGGAGAAGATGGCTCATTGCAAGGATTGTTAAGAATGGTGAACCTTCCATTTGTTGGTTCTCAAGTACTCAGTTCTGCCATGTGTATGGATAAAGATATAACAAAAAGATTATTAAGAGATGCTGGCTTAAATATTACACCGTTCATAAAGCTCACTAAGAAAAATAGAAAAGATATAAGCTTCGAAATTGCTAGTTCACAATTAGGCCGCCCATTATTCGTTAAACCCGCTAATCAGGGTTCATCAGTAGGTGTGAGTAAAGTCACCACTCAAGATGAATTTGAAACAGCTTTAGACACAGCTTTCATTTACGACAATAAAATATTGATTGAACAAGGGATTGATGGCAGAGAAATTGAATGTGCCGTTATCGGCAACAGTGAACCTTTAGCAAGTGTTTGTGGAGAAATTGAACTCGAAGAGAGCTTCTATTCTTATGATACTAAATATATTAATGATAAGGGTGCAACAGTAACGATACCTGCAAATATATCTGATGAAATCAGCCAAAGAATTAGAGAGATCTCGATTAAAGCTTATGAAGTTTTGGAATGCACTGGACTCGCAAGGGTTGATGTTTTTTTAACAAAAAATGGGGAAGTTTTTATTAATGAAATAAATACTTTACCGGGTTTTACTAATGTAAGTATGTTTCCAAAACTATGGGAAGCGAGTGGGTTAAATTACTCTGACCTCATTACCCGTTTAATAGAGTTAGCGATTGAACATCATGAAAATAATGCTCAACTACAAAATACAGTCTCTTTAAACAAAATAAAGTAATCGTATTTTCCCGCTCAAAACCAAGGAATAAAAAAGGAAGCCTTCGCTTCCTTTTCTTTTACATCTAAAACTTAGATGCCATATTTTTCTCGATAAGCCTGCATATTGGCTAAAGCATCTTTTTCACCTTTCGCATCCAAATAATCCATCAGATCTTTCATGGTAATCAATGCATGCACAGGGATTTCTAATTCTTTTTGCACTTCCTGAATCGCAGAAAGCTGACCTTGACCACGTTCTTGACGGTCTAACGCAACCAATACACCTGCAATTTCAGCACCCGCATTTTTTAAGATGGTCACAACTTCACGGATTGCCGTCCCCGCAGTGATCACATCATCAATGATCCAGACTTTTTTCCCTGCAACCGATGCTCCAACCAAGACGCCACCTTCACCGTGATCTTTGGCTTCTTTACGGTTAAAGCCCCATGGTACACTTTTACCATGAACTTGAGACAACGCCACCGCTGTTGCTGCTACAAAAGGAATACCTTTGTAAGCTGGACCAAAAATCACACCAACATTATCGCACTGAACCAGTTTGTCGGCATAACCTTGCGCTAACAAAGACAGTGCTTCACCATCGTTTAACAAGCCTGCGTTAAAGAAATAAGGACTGACACGGCCTGATTTTAAGGTAAACTCACCAAATTTAAGCACTCCACGTGATAATGCGAGTTCGATAAAAGCTTGCGGATGAAATGACACAGGCGTTGTCATATAAAGTGCTCCAAATTCTTCAATTGAGGTTAAACAGACGTATGATACCAAAGGATAGCTATCCAAGTGATGTAAAAATTCTTCGAGTCGTTTCAATTAACGTAAATGGCTTGCGTTCATCAGTCACCAAAGGCCTGCTCGAATGGCTAGAGCAGTCGGGCGCAGATGTGGTGTGTATGCAGGAAAGCCGCATCACCCATGAACAATGGACCGATAAATTTAAACCTGAAGGCTGGTATACCCACCTGTTCCCTGCTGAACGTGCAGGCTATGCCGGTACGGCGATTTATAGTCGTCTGCCATTTGTTTCGGTAAAAGATGGTTTAGGCTTTGAATTGGCTGATTCACAAGGCCGTTTTATCGCGGCTGAATTCGATCTAGGCTTGTCACAAACTGTTCATATTGCCTCGTTATACTTGCCATCAGGATCAAGCGGTGACGAAGCGCAAGCACGCAAAGACGTGTTTTTACAAGAATACGCCAAAATACTAAAACAGTGGCGAGATGAAAATAAATCAATCATTGTCTGTGGGGATTACAATATCGTGCATAAACGCATCGATATTAAAAACTGGTCAGGTAACCAGAAGTCTTCTGGTGTACTACCACATGAACGTGCTTGGCTCGATCATATGTATGATGAGTTAGGTTATGTGGATACCTTCCGCGAAGTTCGCCCTGAAGCAGAATTGTATTCATGGTGGTCAAATCGCGGTCAAGCGCGTGCGAAAAATGTTGGGTGGCGTATTGACTACCATTCATGCTCTCCAGACTGGAAAGCACGTACAACAAATGCATGGGTCTATAAAGAACAATGGTTTAGTGACCATGCACCCGTCATTATCGACTATAAAATACACGAATAAGTGAACACTTGTTCACTTTGCCCGCTTCTTTAGCTTACATAACTTGTCGCTTTTGTGTATTTTTATTTCGCATCTAGATCGGCATTATAGCTTCACGGCACAGGGAAGCGGTCAGGATGACCAAAAAGGGATAGGACGCCGTAGGAAGATAAAATAAACTTAGATTAAGTTTATTTGCATGGATGAGACATTGGACGTTGAAATGAGACCCGCATAATCAGGAAGATTATATGCGGGTTTTCTCTTTTCTAAATCTTAGATTTTCTTTATTAGCTTTGTCTTTAGCCCTTTTGCTCAAATTGCATGATCATTTCCGCCATTTAATTGCTACTTCACATATTCTACCGATCAACTTAATAAAAAATTTCAACTGGTACACCACCCTTCTTTTGCGTTAGGCTTTGGCTCATATCTTTTATTCTTTTTATGGTTTTCGGTATGTTTAAAATTTACGGCATTAAAAATTGTAATTCGATGAAAAAAGCCTTTGATGCCTTACAAGCCAAGGGCATCAATTACGAATTTCATGATTATAAAAAACAAGGCATTGATGCAGATACTTTAGCAATTTGGTTAAAAGAGATTGGTGCAGACAAAGTCCTGAATAAAAAAGGCACCACATGGCGCAAATTAAGCGCGGATGAGCAAGCACATGCGATCAGCAATGAACAGAACCTGATTGAAGCCCTAATTGCGCAGCCAAGCCTGATTAAGCGTCCTGTACTGCAAACGACTCAAGGTTTTGTGATCGGCTTTGATGAAGCTACTTATCAAGATTTATCAGCTTAAATTCTAGAAATCAGCAGCAATAAAAAACCGAGTCTGAGGACTCGGTTTTTGTTATTTAAATCTGGCTTAGTTAGTACGAATCCAAGTTTGGTTACGACCTAAAGCAGCAACACCAATATAACCACGTAATTTCAGCTTTTTACCGCCTTCGATAATTTCAGCTTTCAATTTATAGGTTTTACCATTTTTAGGGTCGATAATTGAACCACCATCGTAATTCACACCACCGACATTTTTCAGGCCATTCACAATGGTCACGCCTTTAAGTGGTTTGTTATGGTAAGTTCCTTCACATTTAGAACAGGCATTTTCCTGGCCAGCCACTAAATATTTTTGAATAGATGCGGTTAACGTTCCATCCTTTTGCTCCGTGAACTTCACGATCGCCTTTGGCTGTTTTGTTTCATCATCAATGGTCTGCCAAACAGTGCCATTCAGCGCATCCGCTGCATTGGCAAAAGTTGTCAAACCGAGCAATCCAAATGCTAAAGCAATTTTCTTCATTTTTGTAATATCCTTAAGGGGTCTTTCAAACTGAAAGTATTGAGAACTTCAATCAATATTGCAATTCTTGATTATGACTATTTGGTATAACCTGAGTAAGAGTGTCACAGTGCACAGTTTTTTCAGATTTTATCGTCGTGCTTAGACATAGCTTATTTTCAAGAACTTTCTTATTGGTATACTGATCTAACAATATGGAAAAATTATGAAATTTGCTACTGTTTGGAAATATTATTTTACTGAATCCTTACTTAAAGCGACGATTCGAACGCCAAGTCAGTTTAACTTAGCTCCAAATGCATTACGTCCTTTGCTCGATCAACTGTGTCGTCTATTTCCACAAGATTCAACAGTACAAGTTCGCCCAATACGTCTGGCTGGCGTCCGTGGTGAAGAAATTAAGGCTCAAGCTGCTGCCACACAACTCATTTTTCATATTCATGGTGGTGCATTTTTCCTAGGCAGCTTAAATACCCATCGTGCCTTAATGACGGATATTGCCGCACGTACCCAAATGCAAGTGATTCATGTCGATTATCCACTTGCACCTGAAAATCCGTACCCTGAAGCGATTGATGCAATTTTCGATGTTTATCAAGCACTATTAGTACAAGGGATTAAACCCAAAGATATTATTATCTCAGGTGATTCTTGTGGTGCCAACCTTGCCTTGGCGCTATGTTTACGTCTCAAACAGCAACCTGAACTGATGCCAAGTGGCTTAATTCTAATGTCACCTTATCTCGACCTCACTTTAACCAGTGAATCGCTACGCTTTAACCAAAAACATGATGCTTTATTGTCTATTGAAGCCCTACAAGCAGGTATCAATCATTATCTTACCGATAATATCCAAGCAGATGACCCACGTGTTTCACCATTGTTTGATGATTTAAAGGGACTACCACCCACCTTGGTGCAGGTGGGTTCGAAAGAAATTTTACTGGATGACTCGAAACGCTTTAGAGAAAAAGCGGAACAAGCTGATGTCAAAGTCCAGTTCAAGCTATACACGGGCATGTGGCATAACTTCCAGATGTTTAATGCTTGGTTCCCCGAAGCAAAACAAGCCTTGGCAGATATCGCAGAATTTGCACATGCGCTCGATCGTGACTAATTAAAATAAAATCGTGTAAAAAATGGTCAGCTATGTCTGACCATTGTCACTCTTAATTCCCTTTTGTCATCATAAAATAAAATTGATTGGATATTCTGATAAGAGCTGATTTATCAAAGAATTTTTCCCGTCCTGATTTGCATTAAAAAGCCCAGAGCTAGACTTTTTTCTCATTCTAAAGATGTTATTGTTATTTTAATAATCGTTCTTCGGTATTTTGACGACAGATCTACAGTTGCTAGGAATCTCATTGCATAAAAGGATGCATGCCAATGGTGAAGATTCGTTTTAATCGGTCAACTGACACAAATAGATGGGGCTTTAAGCTTTCTTGGGAACATCATATTGTAGTCAATTGGACCATACTTAAAAAAAGTATTTTATTGCTGATACTTGCAGCATTTATGAGCCTGTTCTGGATCAGTTGGGATATTTTTGTCCTGATACATCCACAGTATGCTGAATGGGTCAATCTTGGAATTATACGCTCACACTTAATCACCAGTCTGATTACGCTGACCGTAATGTTGCTGCTGATTATTCCTTGCCATGTGTTTAAGGATCAAGCTTGGGCACAAAATATTTTACCTATTCTCAGTGTGCAGATCTTTACCGCCATGCTATGCCATAAAGGCTATTTAGCAGGCAGTTTTAGCCCAGCCACTATGGTCGGTTATGTCAGTGTAGTCGGTGTGGGTTTAGTACTGTTTGATCGCAGGATGGTGTATTGCGCTTTGATTCCAGCAACACTGGCCTTACTACTATGCAACTACCTGAGCATGATTGGGGTGCTGACTTATGCGCCACTGTTTAATATGCAGCGCTTAAATGAAGTACCGATGCACCCATTCTGGGTCGGCAGTATGGTGTTCTTCTTATTACCGATTTTATTGGCGTGTTTATTTTTATTTGAGATTTTACTGACACAATGGCGAACTCGTGAAATGACCATTCAGATTCTCAGTCGCCTCGATCCACTGACCAATGTACTCAATCGACGTAGTATCAGTAGTTATTTAAATAAGTTGCATCAACACCCTCATCCACTCTATTCCATTATTCTGCTCGATCTCGACCATTTTAAAACAATTAATGATCAATATGGACATAGTATGGGCGATCAAGTGCTGATCCAAGTCGCACGATGCTTGGCAAGTAATCTACGTGACCAAGACATCATTGGCCGTTTTGGTGGAGAGGAGTTTATTTTATTACTACCCAATACGCCGACAATGCAAGCACAGAACGTGGCTGAGCGCTGTCGTCATGCGGTATCTCAACTGCGCTTTATTACAGAATATAAGCAGGAATTTAGTGTCAGTGCCAGCTTTGGGATTAGCAGTTCACTCAGTGCTGATGAACCACATCTGATCATCAGTCAGGCCGATCAAGCCCTGTATGCAGTCAAAGCCGCAGGACGTAATCAAGTTAAAATATTTACTGATCTGGCAACTGGCTAAGAGAATGAAGGTCTAATAGACCTTCATTGCAAGGTTGATTAGTCTCTCAAAAACTCTTCACGATGCTGACGATAAGGCTCATCAAAAGGTACAAACATCTGCTCTTGTTTGGCTTCGGTAATCCATTGCTGTACCGATGCCAAAGACAAGATCTTTTGCGCATAGGCTTGGCCTGATGCTGATAGCGGTAGCTTAAAACATTCAAAACGCATCACCACAGGTGCATAGAATGCATCGGCAATACTAAACTCACCACATAAGAAACTGTCTTCGCTTGGACGTTCTGACCAAATCTGATCAATTCGGGCAACATCGGCACGTAGCTGTGCATGTTCTGCCCAGAGCTGTTTGCCAATATGAGTGAGATCCGCTTCCACATTCATCGGGCATAGATTGCGTAGGCTTTGAAAGCCGCTGTGCATTTCTGCACTAATACAACGTGCTCTAGCACGCAATGTTTTCTCTTGTGGCCACAAATCAAGTTCAGGATGCTGCTCAGCGATATACTCACAAATCGCTAAGCTATCCCAGACCACTAGATCACCATTCACAAGCGCGGGAACTTTACCCGTTGGATTGAGTTTTAAAATTTCTTTTTTAAATTCACTTTCAGGCTCAAAGCTATCAAACTGAATCCAATGTTCCTGAAATGGAATACCTGCTTGTTTTAATAAAATCCACGGACGCATCGACCACGTGGAGTAATTTTTATTGCCGATAAAGAGTTGATACATTGTTATTGTTTCCCTTTAAATAAAGCGAGTTGTTGTAATAGCTCAGCTTTTTGAAAAGCACCTGTTAAGCGTAGCGAACGAATTTCTTGTTGTTGCTGATCTAAGAATAAATAAGTCGGTGGTCCTAAAATATCCCACTGTGCTAACAATGCTTGGTGTGACGCATCATAATGGCTTAAATCCATTTTAATTAAATAATACCCCGATAAAGCCTGCTGCACTTCTGCATCTTTTAAAATACGATGCTCAATCGGCTGACAAGCCACACACCAATCCGCATAGACATCAATCACAATGCCGTGGTCTTTAGGTGCATTGGCGAGGATTTGTTGGAATTCATCTGCTGTTTTTGCCACATGCCATTCGGCCAGCTTATCTGCCTGAACCGAACTGAGACTTTGAAAATGCTGATATTGATTAAAGGCCAATGCTGGAATCGCTAAAATCAGTAACAGTGCATAGAGCCATTGCAGCTTACTTTTCTGCCAAAACAAGCGATACGCTGCATAAATAATAAAGGCCAAACCAAGAATCAGGCTGAGAATTTGAATCGCTAACTCTGGCAGCAAAGGACGGATAAAGTAAATGCTCAATGCCAGCATTAAAAAGGCAAAGATCACCTTGATTTGGTTCATCCAGTCGCCTGCTTTGGGTAAGGCTTTTGCCCCCAAAACGCTGGCCAACAGCAACGGAATGCCCATTCCAAAACCGAGTGTAAACAGCAGCAGTGCACCTTGCCACTGACTCTGTGTTTGCGAAATGAATAGCAATACTCCAGCCAAAGGCGCGGTCATGCATGGTCCAACCAACAGTGCAGAGATCATGCCCATGACACTAGCCCCGACCAAAGTGCCGCCTTTTTGACTGGATTGCATCTGATCTAGTCGATTGACCCAATTCTGTGGCAGTTTTAACTCAAATAAACCAAATAGATTAAGTGCAAACACGACAAACAATAAGCTAAATGCAATCAAGGTGGCAGGCTGTTGTAACCAGCGTTGAAAATTCAGTCCTGCCGCTGAAGCAATTAGACCTAACACCGCATAGACCAAAGCCATACTCACGACAAAAGTCAGTGCAATCGACCATGCCTTGACGCCTTTATTATCACGCACAATCAATGAGGTCAGAATGGGTAACATCGGTAAGGAACACGGCGTGAACGCCAATAAAATCCCTAAACCTAAGAAGAGTAAGATGCTATAAGCCAATGAATGCTGTTCTAGCGCACTTGACCATTTTTGGTCTTGCGCCATCACATCTGAATTATTTGAATTTGAAGTTTTTGCTGTAGGCTCAGTTTGTACCTCATCACTTGTTACCGTTTGAGTATTTAAGGCATTGGATGAGCGCGCCACATCTAGAAAACTTTTTTGTGAATTTGCACTGACATTCTGAACACTGACCAGGCCATCTGCATCGGTCTGAAATTCAATATTTTGTGGAGGATAACAAATTCGGTCTTTGGCACAGCCCTGCCAAGTGACACGATAATGCTGCGAAGCTTGGGTGGGAATACTAAATTCAGCTTGTTGATAATAAACTTGGCTGTGACCATAGTTTTCATCGTACTGCTCGACCGCTTTAGGCAAACTCAAGCTAACAGGTTGATTACCCTGTTGTACTTCAAACTTATGTTGATATAAGTAGTAATTCGGCTGAATCGACCAATGCAATCGTGCTTGATTCTGTGTAGTCGACTCAACCGTAAATGCAAAAGCCTGTTCGGGGCTAAGCAATGGTGCGGATGAATTCTCTTGAGCGTAAGTCAAAGACCCACATAACAACAATAAAGTCCCAAGAAAGTAACTCATCAGCGGGAAAGGTTTCCCAGCCTGAACAGACATTTGCATGATTATCTCACTATCACTCTCCTGAACCTCCCTCCCACTTATGTAGAAGTGAATTTAAGAGAAATCAGGAGCATTCATTATTGTTAGAATAAAACCGATACGCCGAAGCCACCGTTATAACTTTTCTGATCGCCATTGAGATCAACGCCAATGCTTGCATCTAATTGCGTGCGATTATTCAAGGCATAAATCAGACCTGTACCGAGACCATATTCGTAGTCTTGGCTCTCGGCTTTACGGTAAACGAATTCTGAATAACCAGATAATTTACCTGCAATTTTATAGTCAATCGTTGGAATTGCGGTCACAGCCCAGTCACTGTTCTGTGCTTCATAACGCATGGTGATCGATGTACCAATCAGATCGCTAAATTCATATGCAACAGCTGAAGTGAGGCTATAGATATCATCATGATTGGTGAATTCATCATTACCCGTTGCAATAATGGCTTCTGCTAACAAAGCCATTGATAAGCGGTCATCTTTTAGATCAATGGCTTTTTTCAAACCAATGCTGACATCGCCCAGACCATTGGTCTCTTTTTTGCTGCCTGCACGTTTGTATTGCTGCCACACTGGACCTTGCCAACCTAATTGCAGTTCCAAGCCATCTGCCAAACCAGTACGCAATAACATGTCACCATTCAGCGTTAAAGTCTTGTCTTTGACACCATCAACCTTGCCTTCTTGATAGCTCACGCTCGGTAAACTTTGCTCCCATGCCAACCGTCCAACAGGAGTGATCCCTGTACCCATACCCGCACCTGGGCGGTCAAAGGAAAAATCAGCCGCGAAAGCACTTGTGGTTATCATTGATGCAGCAATTAAGCTGAATGTTTGCAATGTTTTCATTCTATTCCTCATTCTATTTCTAATGGCTTGGCTTATGCGCTGAGCTCTTTTGACATTTTTGCACCATGTTCACGTAGCAATTCCAGTGTTGCACGCTCTTCTGGTAATGACTCCGACCAATCAATTTCATCAAATTCGCAATCAAAGAACAATTGGCTGATTGATGATAAAACCGTTAAACCTTCTTCATCACGGGTATTTGGATCTACTTTTTCATCCAGTAAGCGTTGCACTACAGGCACGCAAGCAGAACTCGCCGCATCCCACAGCGGACCATAGAACTCTTCTGCATCCCACAAATGTAAATTTGCTTTGGCTTGGATCAATGCATCTAAAATATCTAAATAAACTTTGAGCTGTTGTTGCTTTTCTTCTTCAGTGAAAGGCTTACCAGCTTCATAAGCTTCACAAATTCGTTCCCACCATGCGAACAAACCATCGCAAATCATAGACACAGGTGGCCCTTGTTCAGGATCAATAAAATTCGGGTCGAGTCCTTCAGCAAGTAAAGATTGCACTTGGTCCAAATCGAGTTGTTGTATGGCTTGCACCAAGGCCTGCTGCTGCTTATTTAACATGACCAGTTCTCACAATATTTTTTAATGCGTCTATTATGCCGAATATCCTGACAGGATTTTATAAAACCATCTAAAAAATCATGTAGAAATTTGATACAGGCATAAAAAAAGCCCAATAACTGGGCTTTTTCTTTACGTTTGTGGCTATGCTTCATCATCCACTTTTACATCGTCATCTACATCGACATATTCAGGTAAACCACCACGATGGTGCTCTTTTTTCTCATAAAGATGCTCCAAACTACGTTTCAATTTATCAATCGCACCATGAATCGAGTTATCAATATTTGCTGCTTTATGCGTTACTGCGACAGGTTTCATTCCTGCTGGGCGAGCTTCAATCATACATCGTTTGTCATGATCGCCCGTTTTGTCCCCATTTTCATCACTAATATGAACCGAAAAATGTGTAATACGCTCGCTATAACGTTGGAATTCTTGTGTAAGTTCTGCACGAACATAACTGTTTAAGCGTTCACTACCTTGAATGTTTTTATCTGTACGGATTTCAATATTCATAAATATCTTCCTCTCTTTTCTGTGAGACGGTGCTACAAAACTTTTTTCTTTGCACACTTTGAGCATGCAGTCATTCAGTGCAGTTGTATATTCTGATTGTGTAAATGCGTGTTGTCTCCTCGCTTTGCATCTGTTGTTTTTCAGTATGTAAGAAGATCTTCTATGATTCCAATATCTGACTTTCCTCCAAAATATGCAAGCTGATTTTTGACATTTTGATGAAATCTTCAACAAAAAGATGACTAACTGTAGCGTCTTTTGTACGCGTCCCTGCATATACAATTCTTTTGTTCATTTGGTCAAATTTGGCTTTATTTTTGCTTAATACCTTGTATCCTTTACACGCCTTTTGGGGGGAGATTTTTTAAATGCAATTGAAGCAACTTGCAGCAACATGTTTATTGGTATCTACAGCAGCTTTCGTTCAAGCGAAACCGATTTGGCAAGATTTCAGCTTGACCGGTTTGTATGGTGAAAACTACGAAGTTGTTGATGAAAAGCAAACAACTGTAACGGTTGAATATGCGGCAAAAGTAAAATATGCCGATGTATTCTTCTTTATGGACCGTATGCGTGGCAGCGATGACAATAAAAGTACTTATTTCGAACTTTCTCCGCGTTTAAGCTTAGGTGAAATTTCAGGTCAAAAACTTGCGCTTGGTCCAGTTAAAGATGTGTTGATCTCAACCACTTGGGAAAGTAACAGCGCTAATGGTAATAATTTTGACAACTTTTTATATGGTGTTGGTTTCGATCTTGCGATTCCATATTTCCAATATGCGAATGTGAACTTCTACCGCGCCAACAATGAAAATACAGCTGATGACTATCAAATGACCATTGCTTATGCTTTGCCATTTAAAGTATCAAACGAAGATTTCTTGGTGGATGGTTTCCTTGACTGGTCGACAGGCGAAAAAGATCACGCTAGTGAATTGAACTGGACCACACAATACAAGTGGAACTTAGGTAAACACATTTCACCAGACACTCGCCTCTATTTAGGTGTTGAGCATTCTGTTTGGAATAACAAATTTGGTATAAAAAACCGTGACGAAAACAACGTCAGTGCTTTGATCAAATACCACTTCTAAGCTTTTAGAATGTGAAAAAAACAGCAAGGAATTCCTTGCTGTTTTTGTTGGTATCGCTGAATATAAACCTGAAACGATTTGCCGCTTTCCCAATGCCTTATCTTGTGTTTTGTCTGATTCGATGACCTTTGCCCATGTCTGAAAATATTGCACTTGCCCCTTCTAATTTAGCCACACATTTCCACATTCGCTTTGCCACAGCAGAAGACCTAGAACACATCCTCGCAATCTATAATCACGAGATTTTAAATGGCACAGCCAACTGGAATGATCAGACGGTTTCCTTAGCAGATTATCAGCAACGTTTTCACGGCATGCAGCAACAGCACTTCCCCATGATCGTGGTTGAAGACTTGAATAGCCATCAAGTCGCAGGTTATGCCTATTACACTGCATTTCGAAGCATCAGCGGTTATCGCCAAAGCATTGAACATTCTGTTTTTGTAGATCCAAGCTATGCTCGCCAAGGGCTAGGCAAAGCCCTGATGCAGCAACTGATTCATCTTGCCAAACAGCAAAACATGCACATCATGGTTGCCGCGATTGATAGTGAAAATAAAGGCTCGATTGTGCTACATGAACAATTGGGCTTCGTGCAAACAGGCTATATGCCACAAGTGGGGCAAAAGTTTGGGACATGGCGGGATTTGGTCTGGATGCAACTGCAACTCACAGAATCTCAATAAAAAGCTCACTTTTACCCTACTGTCTTACAACTGAATTGTGGCTTAGAATGAAAGCAATACTTGATTTCAAAAATAGCCAAAATGATTAAAACATCTCAACTCGGTCTGTGTATTTCCGTCGCAATCGTTTCAAGCACCAGCTTTGCTGAATTTTCTTTTGAGCAAGAATTGCAACAGGGCTGTGCCAAAGTAAAACAATATGCACAAGCAGGTAAAAAGTTTTACGATCAAAAGCAATATCTCAAAGCTGCCAAACAATTTGAAGATCAAGCCGCATGGGCACATTTCTGTCAGCTTAATACAGATGAAAGTGGCATTCAGGTCAGTGACCGAGACATCGAAATCGCTAACAATAATGTCGGGTTAAGTTATGCAAAACTCGGTAAGCCGCAATGGGCTAGAGTCTGGTTTCTTCGAGATAAAGACTCAAAAACCAGTCAATACAATTTAAAGCAGCTCCCTAAACCAAAACTATCTTCGGATCTACAAGGGACTTATGTCCGCGCCAATGGTTTTGGGCAATGGGATTACATCAAGGTCAGTAAAAAGCAGAATAAATATGCGATTGCATTTGATGGCTATTACTTTGGCCTACGCGGTTTGATCTATGGACCCAATATGGGACAGTTTGAAACCAGCATGCCAATCAAGTCAAAACAAACCAGCTATCGCTATGAGGACTGTCAGATCAAACTACAATTTGCCAATGATGCAAATCTTGGACAAAAAATTGAGGTTGAACAGCACAATGGCGAGTCCTCATGTGGCTTTGGACACAATGTCTATGCAGGTGGAACGTTTTATAAGGTTGAAGACAAATAAATCTAGTGCTAACCATTTAATGTTCTAAATTGCATTTTCCCAACATTCACTATCGTGATAGGCGACATGGATGTCGCCATGTTCGGCTACGGTCACAAGGACGTACCGTTAGTCGAACAAAGGATTTTTGCCTACTTTTGATCCTTCAAAAGTAGGGTACATAATAAAGATAGATTACTAAAAACACTGATAAAGCAACAATTAGCCAAGAAATACTATATCGCCACCAACTCCCGAATCCCCTTCTCAGGCATATCCTCCCCCCGCCCTTGTGCAATCACCTGCCCACGCGCCATCACGGTATACGCATCCGCCAACTCTTCAGCAAAATCATAAAACTGCTCGACCAAAATAATCGCCATCTCACCTTGATCAGCCAACTTGCGAATCACTCGTCCAATATCTTTAATAATCGAGGGCTGAATCCCTTCGGTTGGTTCATCCAGAATTAATACGCTTGGTTCTGAAGCCAACGCTCGAGCAATCGCAAGCTGCTGTTGCTGACCTCCAGATAAATCGCCGCCACGGCGATGTTTCATTTCGTCTAGCACAGGGAAAATTTCATATAAATGGCTTGGCACCTTACGGGTCTTGGCACCTGAAAATTTAGCCATTCCAATTAAAATATTTTCTTCTACCGTTAAAGTTGAAAAGATATCGCGACCTTGCGGCACATAAGCCAAACCAGCACGCACCCGTTGCTCAGGGGACATCTTGGCAATGTCTTTGCCATCTAATAGGATTTGCCCTGACTTAATCGGCAGAATCCCCATCAAGCATTTCAGTAAAGTGGTTTTACCCACGCCATTACGACCCAGTACTACACTGCACTCACCGACAGGCGCGTTAAAAGACACGTCACGCAGAATATGACTACCACCATAGAACTGATTAATTTGTTTCACTTCTAACATGCGCGTCTCCTAACGTCCTAAATACTTTTCAATCACATCTTCATTGGCCTGAACTTCTGCCAATGTGCCTTCGGCCAAGATCGCCCCTTGCGCCAATACCGTGACTTTTTCACTAATGGTGTCAATAAAACTCATGTCATGTTCGACCACCACAAGGGTGTGATTTTTTTTCAGTTCCAGACACAGTTCAGCGGTTCGTTCTGTTTCAGCATCGGTCATACCTGCAACAGGCTCATCCAATAAAATCAACTTAGGTCGTTGCATCAAGAGCATGCCAATTTCCAACCACTGCTTTTGTCCATGTGACAGCAAACCTGCTGGCTTTTGCACAAATTCCTTTAAACGGATTTGTTCCAAGCTTTCATCCAAAGCCAACTGCGCTTCTGGATCTAAACGCGAAAATAAGCTTTTCTTCACCCGTTTATCTCGTGGTGCTGCCAGCAGTAGATTTTCCATCACGGTAAAATTTTCAAACACTGTTGGTTTTTGGAATTTACGTCCAATCCCCGCTTCAGCAATTTGCTCGGTGCTCATTTTGGCAAGATCATAGTTTTGCCCAAAAAATGCGGTGCCTGTGGTCGGGCGAGTTTTGCCAGTAATCACATCCATCAGGGTAGTTTTACCCGCCCCATTCGGCCCGATGATGCAGCGTAACTCACCCTCGGCAATGTACAGCGACAAATCATTCAAAGCCCGAAATGAGTCAAACCAGACACTGACTTTTTCCAGATATAAGGCAATCCCGTGACTAAAATCAGCTCCTTGCGGCTTGGCACGACCATAGCCCTCGCCAAGTTGACCGCCATGTTGAGCAGAGTCTATTAATACATCACTCATTTAATCACGCTCCTTTTTAAAACGGTCAAATACGCCAATCACACCCTTAGGCAAGAATAAGGTCACAACAATGAATAACGCGCCTAAGATCAATAACCATGCTTCTGGTGCAGCAACAGTGAAATAGGTCTTCACTGCATTAATCAAGCCTGCACCCAAAATTGGACCAATCAAGGTGCCACGTCCACCCGCAGCCACCCAGACCGCCATTTCAATTGAGTTAACTGGATTCATTTCACTTGGGTTGATAATCCCTGCTTGTGGTACATACAGTGCCCCTGCAATCCCTGCAATTACAGCCGACAGCACCCATGCAGATAGCTTGTACCAAAGCGTACGATAGCCGAGATATTGCAAGCGATTTTCACTGTCTCGAATTGCGCCCAAAACCCGTCCATAAGGACGGTTCATCAATTGACGTAAGCCGAGGAAGCACAGCATGAGTACCAATGCAGTCACAAAGCACAACGTGGCTCGCATCGGTGCAGAGGTAATGTCAAAGCCGAGAATAGTTTTAAAGCCAGTGAAACCATTGTTGCCGCCAAAGCCCGTTTCATTACGGAAGAACAGTAGCGCTGCAGCAAAGGTCATGGCTTGAGTAATGATCGAGAAATACACGCCTTTGATCTTGGAACGAAAGGCAAAGAATCCAAAAATAAACGCGATCAAACCAGGTACAAGCACAACAAGTGCCAATGCCCAAGCGAAATGCTCAGTCCCGACCCAATACCATGGCAACTCAGTCCAGCTCAAGAAGCGCATAAAATCAGGCAGACCATCACCTGCCGATTGGCGCATGAGATACATGCCAAAGGCATAACCCCCCAAGGCAAAATACAAACCATGCCCTAGACTCAAAATCCC
This sequence comes from Acinetobacter sp. C26M, assembly GCF_023702675.1. Taxonomy (NCBI): domain Bacteria; kingdom Pseudomonadati; phylum Pseudomonadota; class Gammaproteobacteria; order Moraxellales; family Moraxellaceae; genus Acinetobacter; species Acinetobacter sp. C26M. The sequence continues at coordinate 132,308 of NZ_CP098478.1, read as the reverse complement.
TGCATAGCCCCAGACCAAATCCAGTGCCAAAGCCACCAAGGCCAAACACATGATCTTGCCAATCAAGGTGATCCAATAAGCCGACAAATAAAATGCCGAGTCAGGAGACAATAGGTGCAGCCAAGGGAGTAATAACAGCACCGCAAAACAGATTGCAATTGCCGCAGCGCTATAGGGTTTATCAGCAAATAAAGAAGTGATTTTCATTGGCTTACTCCACAAAACGGCCTTTGATGGCGAACAAACCTTGTGGACGCTTTTGGATAAACAAAATCACAAGAACCAAGAGAATAATTTTTGCCAGAACCGCACCTAAACCAATTTCCAGCACCGTTCCACTGATACCCAATCCGAGTGCTGCCAACACTGCACCCCACACTTGACCCACACCACCAACCACGACGACAAGGAAGGCATCAATAATATAATTTTGACCAAGATCAGGCCCGACATTACCCACTTGTGCCAAAGCACAACCAGCCAAACCCGCCAAGCCTGAACCTAGACCAAAGGCCATCATGTCAATTCGCGCAGAACGGATGCCCACTGCACGTGCCATTTGACGGTTTTGCGTCACTGCACGCACAAATAAACCAAAGCGGGTTTTATTGAGCAGGAATACCAATAACAATAGGACAGCAATGGTGAAGCCAATAATGGCAATTCGGTTATAAGGCAACATCAGGCTCGGTGTAACTGCGATCCCACCACTCAACCAGCTGACATTGGAGACTTCGACATTTTGCGCACCAAACACCATACGCACCAATTGCATCAGGATCAGGCTCACCCCAAAAGTCGCAAGTAAAGTCTCCAATTGACGACCATACAGCGGGCGAATCACGGTGCGTTCAATCAACATACCCATCAAGGCACTCACTAGAAATGCCGCAGGAATCGCAGCCAATAGATACCAATCCACTAGCCCAGCAAAATGGGTTTTAAAAAAACTCTGGATCACATAGGTGGTATAGGCACCAATCATGATGAGCTCACCATGTGCCATGTTAATGACTCCAAGCAGACCATAAGTAATCGCTAAGCCGAGCGCTGCGAGCAGCAAAATGCTGGCCGTACTTAAGCCTGAAAATACATGCCCTGACCACTCACTGATTTGCAGACGGGTTTTAATTTTATTTTGTGCATCCAGTAAAGCTGCTTTCAATGCAGGATTGGTTTGTGGTTGTTCTAAAGTTTGGCTGATTAAGGCGAATACGTCAGGACGATTTGAATCTGCCAAGACTTTCACTGCTTCAAGTTTAGTGAACTCATCGCTACTATTAAAATCCAAACGTGCTTTGAGCTGCGCTAAACGTGCTTTGACCTGATCATTCTTTTCATTCAGATAAAGTTGTTTAACCGTCGCCAAATCAAGTTCAGCCAAATTATTTTCTAAAATATCAACCGCAGCTAAGCGTTGCGATGCATCAGTTGAATTGAGTTTGGCTTTGGCTTGACCAAAATTCAGAGCCTTGCGTAAAGTATTGACCAAAGTCACTTGGGATAAATCCGCAGGCCATTGTTCCAAGGCTTGCTGTTCAGGATAACTAAACAGTTTGTCATCATTTTTCAGCAAATAAGTATTGCCAGCGCTATCGGTATACAGCTCATTTTGATCAATATATGCCACCAGTTGATCCAGTTGTTCAATACTGGCTGGCCATTGATTGAGCATAGCTCGACGTGTCGCAAAATCTGACTTCACAAAGGTCTGAATGGCATCTTGAGAAGCTGTAGACGTCACGGTTGTTGCGGATGTGGCTTCTGCCCATGCTGGACTAAAAATCATCTGTGCCATGATACAGAGCATTGCCAAAACATAGTGTTTCGCCATAGAACTCCCCTTATTTTACGGTTTTAAATAGATCAAAAAAATCAGAATAGAAAAGCCTGCTGCGGAGACAACAGGCTTGAAAAAAATTATTTAGGGATGTACGGACTCCAAGGCTCTGCCTTGATCGTTTGTGCTGTTTTATAAACTACATCGAATTGACCGTCACCACGGATTTGTCCAATCATCACCGGTTTATGCAGATGGTGATTAGTTTCATCCATTTTTAAGGTATAGCCTGATGGCGCAGCAAAGGTCTGACCTGCCATCGCATCACGCACTTTATCGACCTCAGTAGAACCCGCTTTTTCAACTGCTTGCTTCCACATATTGATACCCACATAAGTCGCTTCCATTGGATCGTTGGTCACCACTTTGTCTGCATTTGGAAGTTTGTATTCCACCGCATATTGTTTGAATTTATTCACAAACTCTGTGTTTTTAGGATTTTTCACTGACATGAAATAGTTCCATGCCGCTAAATGACCTACCAATGGTTTGGTATCGATACCACGTAATTCTTCCTCACCGACCGAGAAAGCCATGACGGGAATATCAGATGCTTTAATGCCTTGGTTGCCCAGTTCACGATAGAACGGCACATTGGAGTCACCATTGATGGTCGAGATCACTGCAGCCTTTTTACCCGCAGAGAACTTCTTAATATTGGAAACAATGGTTTGATAATTGCTGTGACCAAATGGTGTGTACTCTTCCATGATGTCGGCATCAGCGACACCTTTCGACTTCAAGAAAGCACGTAAGATCTTATTGGTGGTGCGTGGATAGACATAATCTGTGCCGAGTAACACAAAGCGTTCGGCTTTACCGCCTTCATCCCCCATCAAGTATTCAACCGCAGGAATCGCTTGTTGATTCGGTGCAGCGCCGGTATAGAAGATGTTTTTAGATTGTTCCTGACCTTCATATTGCACTGGATAGAACAATAAACCATTTAGCTCTTCCACTACAGGCAACACTGATTTACGTGAAACCGAAGTCCAGCAACCAAAAATTACTGCGACCTTATCTTGGGTAATCAACTGACGGGCTTTTTCTGCAAATAATGGCCAATCCGATGCAGGGTCAACAATCACTGGTTCTAATTTTTTACCCAGTACCCCACCATTGGCATTGATCTCATTAATGGTCATCAAAGCGGTGTCTTTCAGTGAAGTTTCAGAAATCGCCATGGTGCCTGAAAGCGAATGTAGAATCCCCACCTTAATCGTATCGCCACTCGCTGCGGGTGCAGTTTTGGCTTCTGTTTTGGTCTGTTCTGTTTTTTCTGCTGGTTTTGAACAGCCAACTAGACCGATCCCCATCATGGCTGCCATGAGCACTGACATCGACATCAATTTGTTTTGCATCTTGTTTCTCCACCCATCAATAATTGTGATTTTTACTGGGTGGAGTTATTCAATTTCTGTGCCAACACATCAAGTTATTGTTTTTATTTAATTTAAATAAAAGCTAAGTCTTAATTCTTTCATCTTGTATACAACATTGCATACAAAAAACACCTACTGACCTAAAATGATGCAACCTTGTTCAGCTTGGGCATTCAAAGTTCAGCAAAAGAAAAAGCCAAGCGAATGCTTGGCTTTAATCTAACAATAGACAAAGAACCTAAACAGTAATATCCGCTAAATTACCCTTTTGTTCTAACCAGTGCTTACGGTCGGCTGAACGCTTTTTCGCAAGTAATTTATCCAATAAACCTGCGGTTAAATGTGCATCATCTAAATCCAACTGCACCAAACGACGCGTATTCGGGTCCATAGTCGTTTCACGTAATTGGCTGGCGTTCATCTCGCCCAAACCTTTAAATCGGGTGATCTGTGGATTCTTATTGCCTTTGACTTTTTTCAGGATGCTTTCAAGTTCATCATCATCCAAGGCATAGTACACCTCTTTACCAATATCAATACGATAGAGCGGTGGCATAGCGACGAACAGATGACCTTCTTCAACCAAGGTCGGGAAATGTTTTACGAATAAAGCGCATAATAAGGTTGCGATATGCAGACCATCCGAGTCCGCATCGGCAAGGATACAGATCTTGCCATAACGCAATTCAGACAGATCATCACTGCCCGGATCGACCCCGATCGCGATGGCAATATCATGTACTTCTTGAGAAGCCAAAACCTCATCCGATGAGACTTCCCAAGTATTCAGGATTTTTCCGCGAATCGGCATAATGGCTTGAAAATTCTTGTCGCGTGCCTGTTTGGCACTACCGCCCGCAGAATCCCCTTCGACAATAAACAACTCACTGTCTTCACGGGTTAAGCCGACGCAGTCTGCCAGTTTTCCAGGCAGTGCTGGACCTGCAACAATCTTCTTACGTTCAACTTTTTTCGCTGCTTTTAAACGACGTCCTGCTTTGGCGATCGCCATTTCAGCCAGTTGTGTCGCAATCTCTGCATGTTGATTCAGCCATAAGGCAAACGCATCTTTGGCAATGTTCAGTACAATATTTGATGCTTCACGACTGGATAAACGCTCTTTGGTTTGACCAGAAAATTGTGGCTCTTGGAATTTCAGCGATAAAATGAAGTTCACTCCATCCCAAACATCTTCCGCAGAGAGTTTCATATTACGCGGCAACAAATTACGTAATTCACAGAATTCACGTAAGGCTTCGGTCACACCTGAACGTAGACCATTGACATGAGTTCCGCCTTGCGCAGTCGGAATCAAGTTGACGTAGCTTTCTTGAATCTGCTCGCCACCTTCCACATTCCAACAAATCGCAAATTCACACGCTGCGCGGTCTGCTTGGCCGCTGCTAACAAAAGCAGGATCTGGCAAGATGTCACGATCTTGCAGTTCATCCATCAAATAGTCGACTAGACCATTTTCAAACTGCCACTCGATCTTTTCATTATTAATTTTATCGTCATAAATAATCTTTAAGCCCGCAGCTAAAACAGCTTTGGCTTTTAAATTATGTTTCAGTGCTTTAAGCGCAAATTTAGGGCTATCAAAATATTTAGTTTCAGGCCAAAAACGTACTGTGGTTCCTGTCGCACGCTTTGCAACCTTACCTTCTAAGACTGACAAAGGCGCAACAGGTTCACCTTGTTCAAAAGCCATTTGGTACAGATTGCCTTGACGCTGTACAGCAACTTCAACACGAGTCGATAAGGCATTGACAACAGAAATTCCGACGCCATGCAAACCACCAGAAAACTGATAGTTATCGGTACTGAATTTACCGCCTGCATGCAGCTTGGTCAAAATGATTTCGATACCGCTTTGTCCATATTCAGGGTGAATATCGACTGGCATTCCGCGGCCATTATCTTCAACTGACAATGAGCCATCTTCATAGACTGTGACACAAATCTGGTTGGCATGACCTGCAAGTGCTTCATCGACTGCATTATCAATCACCTCTTGCGCCAAATGGTTTGGACGTGAGGTATCGGTATACATGCCCGGTCGACGACGAACTGGATCTAAACCAGAAAGAACTTCAAGGGATTGTGCCGTGTATTGTGTCACTTGGTCTGACTTCCTTATTGGATGGCTGCCGATAAAAATTCGAGAACTAAAGGTAATTTTTCTTCAAAATCATCCATTGCATGATTACCATCTGCGTCGGTTAAAATCAATGAGGATGGATGAACTGCACTATAATAGCGTTGAGCTTCACGATAATCCAAAACTTCGTCGCCTTGTTGCAAAAGCACCAGAATTTTATCAGCATGAACGAGCTGCGTGTCAGCAATCGATTGTAATTGCTGCAGTTGATCGGCATCAAGTGTCCATGATGCAGTGACTTTGAGTGGGATTTGTTCAATCCCAAATAAATCTTCGAATAATTGCCATGGTCGCATAGCAGGATTAATCAATACAGCAGCACAGCCATATTTTGCGACAAGATATGTCGCATAAAAACCACCAAGGCTGCTGCCAACCAAAACTACTTTATCCTGCGATAAATTTTCGATAAGCTGAGAGAGTTGTTGCAGCACTTGATTTGGGGATTGGTTTAAATCAGGTAAATGCACCTGTATCGCATCATGCTGTGCACAATATTGTTGCAACTGCTGCCCTTTTATCGACATCGGACTGCTTCGAAAACCATGTAGATAGATAATTTGCATACGCACCAAAATAGGCAATGACTTGACATAAAGTGAAATAAATCACATTATTTTGATTAATAGTTAAACAAATAACAATATAAATTACATTTAAGCTGGATATTGTCTGACACAAAAAACGATACTGTACTCCGTTCATCAGTATTCTAAAAAAATTACGTATGAAAGACATAAGATGTAAGCGTTTGTTGTAGTTTATCTAAACAATATTCAGAAAAATCACTTCAAACCTTCGGTATATATCAAGGATGGGGAAATCAATATGCCAAGTTTAACACCTCTGCATGAAACCTATTGTAAGTGGGATCGTACGCCCCCGAGTCAGGCAGATGTTTTGGAGGGTTTGGCACAGCTGGTCAGTACTAGCCTCAGTGGTGTACATGAACTGATCCAAGTCGTACAAACTGAGGTATTAAGGACAACGCTCGGTTTAAGTGCACAAAAAGCCAAACAATTACAAAAGCACCCGCAACTGCAAAAGTTTTATCAGTTTTCTTATGTTGCCCTACAAAAATATGGTAGTCATTTTCTGGCGCCCAATTTACGTCGTATTATTGAAAAATTTCCAGTCTTGCATGACAAGCCCTTAACCCCAACTCTACATTTTTTGGTGGGTGCGTTGAATGGGATTTTTGGTGATTTCTTTTTAAAGCAGCATAATCCAATGGCTTTGCCGATGGTGCTTTATGATCACTATGGTTCTTTACAGCAGGGCGAGCTAACAGGCCGTGTGGTGATTCTGGCCCATGGTTTATGTATGAACCATTTGACTTGGTCGAATCATCGCTATGGTGGGATTGGTGAGCGTTTGCTCGCGCAACGTGATAACAACACCATGTTGTATTTGAATTACAACACTGGACGCCGAATTTCCGCCAATGGCCGTAGTTTTGCCAATACCTTAGAGGATTTGGTACAGCGTAATCCACGCATCACCAGTATCGATCTGATCGGGCACAGTATGGGCGGCTTGGTTTCGCGTAGTGCCCTGTTTTATGGCAAACAGAATCTGTATCAATGGGTGCATATGGTCGAGAATCTGGTTTGTATCGGTTCGCCACATCATGGTGCAGTACTTGAACGCTTTGGTTTCGTCTTGCAGGACAAACTTGGTGGATTCCCGTTTATCAACTTGCTTGGTCAGTTGGTGAATGTGCGTAGTAACGGCATACTCGATCTACGTTATGGCAGTGTCCGTGATGATGACTGGGAACATAATGATGCCCGCATTGGTTTTGCTGACGACAATCGTAAACCTGCACCGCTACCGTCCCATATCAATACCTTCTTGATTGCAGGGACTTTAGAATTTGAGAAGTTACGTAATAAAGCGCTGTCTGTGATTGGGGATTATCTGGTCAGTGTGAAAAGTGCTTTAGGTGAACATCCAAACCCGCGTTTCCAACTGAAATTACCTGACACCCATAAAGCGGTTTTCTATGGGCTAAACCACTTTGAAATTCAGTATCATTCCAGTGTGGCTGAGCAGATTACCCGCTGGTTATATCCAGATGCTAAAGAGAAGGTTGAAGCCGGTGTACAAACCCATATGATCAATGTACCCCATAACTATACCTTTGATGATTTAGAAGGCATTGTTGAGACCTAAAAGATAAAAGCTCAGTTAGGTTCTAGCTGAGCTTTTTTTAGTCAAAGGCTGCAACAAGCTCAAATAAGCTATACATATTTTTATTTAACAAAGTCACCCTGTTCATTTAACTTCAGTTTTAAATCTTTCCCATTTTCTTTATATAAAACTTCATACTTCTGATTAATGACAATATTTTGAGATGCATCTAAGGTAATGCTTTTAACCAAGCCAAACTGGTTTACCGTTGTCAGATTTATTTCTGGGGTTTCCCATTCACTTGTTGAGGGGGACGCGATCAATAAAACACCCGCTCTTGTTTCTGGGAAAACGACCGAATCGCCATAGCTTGGGTTAATAAATTTATAAACTTTGATCAAGCCAACACTATCAATTAAGTTAATTGAACCACAATTCATTCTTTGGGCAGATAAAATACAATTCAGATGTGCATTTGAGTTATAAGGAAGTGAAGTGATCAGGAAACCATCATCATTTTTTAACTTTGCAGGATGTGATGAAGCTTTTTGTGTTTGGTTTTGATGAGAAATCTCATTTTTCTTTTCTGAGGCAGTGCTACAGGAAGCAGTTATGATGCTGAGGCTGACTAAACCGAGGATACATATATATTTTTTACAAGAAGAATGCATAATAAACCCCTTTAGAATAAAATACCTAACCAAAATCTAAATTGAATTACTTAATATCTTTTTCAGCTGCTAAAACACCTGTAGTTTCACAACCTAAGGTTGAAGAGATACATTTTAAGCTACTATTCAAAACAACCTTGAATGGGGAAATTTTTCCATCTTGATAAGTTTTAACATTTGCAAGATACGTATACTGTCCTTTCTTAGCATCATATGTTACCTGATCCCTATAAGTAGGTCTGTTTGTTCACTCTTATCTTCACTATCAGAGTGTATAACGGGTATTCCTATAAAATTATTATTTATATTTTCAACAATCATTCCATTACTAACACCCTTTGATGAATGCACACTTTTATTTTCATATTTAATTAAAATTTCAACTAGCTTTTTAGAGTGGAAAGTATAGGTAATAGTTGAGTCAGGATTAAAATAGTGATACAACTCCCCATATCATTCATTAAATTATGTTTTGAAGAAAAATTAATTTCATAATATTTATCATCAATAGAATAATCTTCTCACTGACAATATAAAGACTTAAAATTCAATCAGTTTTCAACAAAACATAAATGGTATTATTTAAAACTTACAATTCATTTTATATAGCTTATCTTATCAACCACACAAATTAAATTGGTATAATGAAACATAGAATCAGCTGAATACAAACCTTTACACGTTATTTTTGCAGGTTTACTATACTCAACCTTATATTTCACATCTAAATAGTTCAACTGAATTTCTTTTATTTTTTTATACTCCTCACCTTCTTCTTTTAAATAAAAATCTCTAGCAGTTGGCAACAAAATAACATCATACGGATGTGCTTTATTTTGCTCATCTATACTTTTTTTATTTAATATATGACCTGTCAAGACTGTAAAATTATCACTCGCATATGTTTGCGATAAAAATATGGTGTTCGCTACTATAGCAAAAAACAAAGTATTTACTTTTAGATTAATCATCATGGTTCTCTACTTTTACTAATTTACCTTCCTCATCCCACTCTTTCCATTCACCCACTTTCATTCCCTTTTTATATGTACCATCATAGATAAAAACTTGAGGGTTCATTGTATATTTTTCATAACATCTACCATCTTCTAGACCATCTTTATAATTGCACTCACCTGTTAATTTTCCATCTTCATTCCAATTTTTACTAATACCATTTATTTTACCTGCTTTATAATTTGTTTCTTCCTTTAAATTTCCATTTTCATACCAAACACGCCATAGACCATTTTCTTTATGATCATTATATTCTGTCTCCGCTGCTTTACTACCAGACTCATACCATACAACTCTAGAGCCTTCTCTCGGATAATATGATGTATCAGCTTGTTCATTATAAACATAATCCAATTTACCATCTGTTAAGATATACGGATCCGTTTGTTTCTTACCCGAAATATAGAAATCCTGAACTAAAATTTTTTGCCCATCTAACTTCTTTAATAAAACTCGATAAAATTCTGCCTGTTCTTTTGTCGTCGCTTCTTGACCAGATGATTCTGCATTCTTCATGTACAAGATAACCGAATCAGTACTTTGATCATGAGTTTCAAGTTTTTGTTCAGTTTTCTCATTTAAGTGCTGATTTTGAGTTTCTGATTGTGAACAAGCACTTAAAAAAAATAGGGAAGTAAAAAAACAGATGGTACTAAATTTCATAAATATATCCTGATTCTACCGTGTTGCATTGCTTGTACGAACTGTTTTTAGCCCTAAAGCTCCATATAAATCATCAACCGACATTTTCTTTTCCAGAACTTGAGATTTCGAAAACTCATGATAAGCTTTTGGTATATAAAATCTATAAGCTGATATTGATTTACTTGCAATTGTGATTTGATCATCCTGATTCCCACCTATTATAAGAAATCGACCACTGGTCTTATCTAAACAATAAACAAAACCAACATGACCAAAGCCTGATTTAGCTTCTGGACTAGCTCCCGAGGATGTGGGGATAGTTGCCAATGCACCAAAAATAGGCTTTGTTATTTTAACAAAATTTTTTGTATCACGACGAAAGCTTAATGCGCTTGCTGGCTCAGCTGATTTTGCATATTTAGCTTCTTGTAAGCAATAATTTGCAAATGATGCACACCATGCTTGAGTTGAACCAACCAAGGTATTGATTTTACTACCCGTTAACATATGGTAGTTATCTTGTTTTGTAATGACACCCTCTCTTTTGCCATACCATTGTTTTAGCTCCCGAATCACAATTGGCATCCATGGCGCCTCTCGATTATTCACAGGTAAAATCGCTAATCCCTCACCTGTTCCTGATTTAGTTCTTGTAACCTCTTGAATATTATTCCCTAAACTAGAGACAGCCTTAGTTATTGAAGTCAGGGCTGCTGTCCCAACTCCATTTGATTCTTGCTTTTTTGTTTCACTTTTTTGTTTAGTATGAGGACTAGAAACAGAAGAAGGTATTGTAACTATTTGACCAACTAAAATCGTATCTCTTTCTTTAATCTGCGGATTCGCTTTCATAAAACTATCAATTGAGATACCTTTTAATTTACAAATTTTATAAATTGTATCTCCAGATTTAACTCTATAAATATTTGTAGAACTATTTCTACTTTTACCTTTTTGTTGCTCATTATTTTTTTTTGCAAAATATCCTATCGAAAGTATTTGACCTGCATAAATTTCATTTGCATTTTTTATATTATTCCACTGTTGAATTTGTTGAGCAGTTACTCGAAAGCGCTTTGCTATTTTTGAGAGTACATCCCCATTGACAACAACATAGTCAATTCTTGGTATATCATCTTTTTTTCCACTAAAAGACCCGTTCTGAGGCATTAACTTACTGGTAAAACGGGCTGCATTATTAACTAAACTAACCACTTGAGACTCAACAGAAGTGACCACTTCTCCAATTAATGTTTCACAGCCATCCACCATAGTACTAAAAGATATCTTCTCTCCTTGTTTTACATGAGGAATGGGTGGCAAATTACCATTTTTATTCGTGACATACTCTTTTTTCTTATCATTATGATTAATTATAATTTTTTGATCAGCTAATGGATTAGAACCATTATTAACATTTACAGTTGTAGTACTAATCCATTTATCAGAACGCGGAGGTTGTGTATTTGTATTATAATACCCTTCCTTACGCTCCATAGCATCCATTAATTTCTCAATTCCTTTATCATCTAACGATGACAATACAGTTGAGCGATTAAAACCTGTATGTTTTATTAAATAAGCAATATATGCTTCAGTATCATTCTCATTAGGTGGCGCATAAATATATAGGGCATCTTTTAATGAGTAATTGTTATATTTACGTCTGAGTAAGGCCTTTTTTTCTCGCCTTCCTATTTCATAGCTTTCGAAAATAGCAAAGTTTCCACTTTTCGTATTTCCAGTACCAATTTGTCCTGGATACATTCCTTTATCTTTTGGTCTCATATTTCCAGGGTTATTAAATCTCCAAGCAATTGTCCCTCCTGTTCTTAATAATATTTTCCCATCATCTGCAAGATATTGAACAGTCAATGTTGGTCTGTCATGAGATGCTTTAATAAATTTCGGCATAATTATATTCCTATTTATTTATTATTGAATTTATTAGGTCTGAATCAAGAAAATCATGCTCAATATTTTCATCTTCAAACTCACAATATAAATTTTCTGGAATTTCGACTTCATTTCCTGATTCATTTTCGCCACTAGGAGATAATTCTTGAACATCAATTTTCCATAACTCCTTACCAATCGATAACTCTACCTCATCTTCAGTATCACTGAAAATTCGTGGTAATTTTGTTTCAGTGATCACACCACTTGAAAGTATTTCCCCACTTTCTTTATTAATAATTTTATAAGGTTGGTTAACAAAACCCATTAGATCAAAGTTCATATCATTACCAAATGGGGCAAATCTCAAGCTAAATTTATTCTTTTCTATTTTAGGTAAATCATATTTTGGTATAGAAATATTTTCACCACTTAAAAAAATATGCTGCCCACTCTTCACCTCAAACTTGCCACCTGTTTTTATAAACACTCCACCTCCATTTACAATTAGTTGACTACCTCCAGCTTTAATATCAATTTCTTTCGCACTCGTAAGCTCAATTTTTTCCTCTGTCGAAATTAATCTAATGACCTTCCTAGCAATCACTTCAATTAGATCATCCTGCGCCTGCAACTCCAATTTCCCTTTCGCTGCATAAGCCCTAAAGCCCTTTTGTGCAGCAAACAAGCTGATCTTGTCCTGTGCATGCCCAATAATATTCTTCTGTGCGCTCAAGTTAATTGAGCCACTGGCACTCTCGGCAATATCCTGAGAGGCCTGTAAGATAATATTTTCAGGCGTGGTTAATGCAATCCCATTCGGCGATGCCAACAACATCAACGCCTGTCTGAAAATCTTGCCTTGCTCTTGCTGTTTGGCATTCGAACTGCTTTCCAAACCTTGGGTATAGCCCTCCATAAAGCCCTGTAACGAACTCAATGCTTTGGACGGGGTCACTTCTAACTTGCTGCCTTTACTAAAGGTGCCGCAAGTACTCATCAGCTCAAAATCTTTAATATCGACATTGGCCAAAACATTGCCGACTTCTTTAATACTTTCAAACGGGTTTTGCTGAATCCGATCTTTAATACTGGCAAGTTTGCCTTTGACAATATCAGCGCCATGCTGTTCTATGTTTTCAATGAACTCTTTTAGATTTTCAACCGCATCTTTGGCATCACTAAAGAATGCATTAAACTCTTCTACCGCACCTTTGGCGTCGCCACCAAGCGCTCCGATATCCTCAATAAAACCACCACAATCTTTCAGCGCATGGATCGGATCATTACTCATCCCTTCTTTAAATAAATTTAAAGTACTATCCAGTGCTTGACCGGTAGTTTTAAGCTCCAATGATTGAATAAACTTCGGTAGACGGTTAATCACATTTAGCGCATCAGTCTGTTGCTTCGCAGCCACCTCACTGAGCATTTTCATACTGTCATAGCCCTGTGACAGCAAAGATTGCGCTTGCGCAGCTTCCAGATGATCAGCAATGGCCTGTTCTTGGGCATAGGTACTAATCAGCATACCCTTACCTGCCCGTACAGCGCCCCAAGCATCCGTTCTGAGCTCAAAGCCCTCGCCACGACCGTTACTGGTTTCCTGTACTTTAGGGTGACTCAAATTACCTAAGTTCAACTGTGTTGCCGCATGACTACTTTGCAACTGGGTACTAATTTGCCCTGTCGTATCATCAAAACGTAACTGGTTAAAACCATTGCCATTCACTTCCTGACTGCGGATACCGCTGAGTTTTTTAGTGTCGGGAAGCTGCCCTTTGACATCAAATTTGGTCGGAGAACGCTGTGCTTCATGGATTCGCCCTGTCACAAAAGGACGATCGATATTGCCATCAAAGAAGTCGATGACCACCACCTCACCAATACGCGGCAAGAAGCGTGCTCCATAGCCTTCCCCCGCCCAAGGGGTCAGGACATCCACCCATGCGGAGTCGGTGTCATTGTCATTGCTGCCCGCACCGCCATCATGTCCATGATCATCACTACGGGTAAACAGAAAACGTACCTTAATCCGTCCCCACTCATCCACATAGATGGTTTCCCCTTCAGGCCCCACTACTTTGGCGCGTTGCGGATAGGCGATCGGACGATGCAATTCTGGATCATATTCAGGGGTGATTTTGATCTGACGGCGAATCAAGGTCAGCTCATTGCCTTGGCGCTCGATGTCGTCATAGCCTCGTTGATCCCAGCGGCTTTGGCTGAGCAGTTGACTGACCTGTTGCTGTAAATCTTTCGGTAAATTATTTTGATTATAGAAATTCTTGGCAATAATCAGGAACTCCTGATCGGCCCCTGCATGCTGATCAATTTCAGGATGTTCCCTGAGATTAAACCAATAACCAACTTGGCTATCGCGCACAGTACTATAAGCCTTAAAATATTTGGCTTGGCTGGCATACATGTCATTGAATTGTTGATTCAGTTTTTCTAACTGACTACCGCCTGAAGCTGTGGCTTGGTCTTCACCCTTTAAGTCCTGCATCCAAGCTGGGCTGATATGCCATGCCTGCTCAAGGCTTAAACTGGCAGAATCAAAACTTTCCGAATGGTTATGACTAGTGACCACTGAACCTGCACCTTCTTCTTGTGCCAAGGCATCAGGCTGCCAACGTTGCAGATGCACCGCAGTCGGCTGCAAACTACGCACCGCCACGAAACTGGTCATGCTGTCTTGGAATTCAGTAGCACTGCTGCGGTGATAGCGAATACTCCGTCGAGCTAAAGCCTGATATTGACTATTATCATCAATCAATCTCAGCTTCTGCGCTTTGGCAGGTGTACTTGAATGTGGCACAAAAAGCTCAGCTTCATCAATCAGCCAGTTTATGCCTTCACTGCGCCATAGGCGTGTAAGAAAAGAATAGTCGGATTCATTATGACCCATTACAAATGGGCGTATATCATAATTCTGGCTTAAGCCATTCAGATCCAGACTCAAACTTGCCGCAAATAGTGGACTTCTTTGCTGCCATTCTTTGAACAAAACTTCGGTGATTTCCACAATCGTTTTATTCATAAAAACACGGCTATTACGGCGCTTATGCCATAAATGGGTTGCATCGTGTACAGTCAGCTTATACAGCGTTAATGCACCATCACTCTGTCCATAACTGGCCTCGGTCACAATCCCCGTGGTGCGAAATAGTTGCCCTGAATCAGTGACCTGATCAACTGCAACCTGAGTCCCAATAAATTGTTTGAGAGGAATCTGGGCATTGGTCGAAAGACAAATCAGCTCTGCTTCCAAACCCACATTGAGTTGATGCTGGCCTTGTATGCGTTGTAAAAAAACTTGATTATTCAGTAGATTATTAGAAAATTGTACGTGGATGGCACGTTTCTGTGCATTTAGCCCTATTTTTTCTAATACATTAAATATATTAAAAAGCATTTTTTATAATCAGATCGTACGGGGAATCGGCTGAACTTTATAAAAAACAGACCTGACTGTCTACAAAAAAACGACCATTTTTAGTAAAAAGTTACACTTTTTTTGACTAAGTGACAAAATAAACCCGAAACATGCATCCATATTTCGGGTTTAAAATTACTTAGAACAACGATCCGCTTATTTTTGTGTAACGCGATAGTTTCTAAATAACTGCCATAAGCAAATTAATAAAATCAAACTAAAATAAACCAGAGACCATACTGGCAATGACTGTCCGAGAAAAGTCCAATCGACCGCGGCACACTCACCTGAACCCGAAAGTACTTCTTGCAGTACCGTTTTCATCGGTAACGCATCAACCAAATAATCTAAACCAGGTCCACAGCTTGGCACTTTATCAGGTGGTAAGCTCTGCAACCAAACATGGCGTGCAGCAACACCAACAGACCAGCCAATTGATAAAGTTGCCAAGAATGCATAAAAGCGTTTGAAGCCATTTGAAACTGGATTATGGATAAATGCTACCAGTGCGATTAAACCCATTCCAATTAAGCCAAGGCGTTGGAAAATACAGAGTGGACAAGGATCCAAACCTTGCACATGTTCTAAATACAACGCAAATGAGATACCAATAATGCTGGTCAGTACCAGTAATGCACTAACTAAGCGGTAATTCCATCGCATGGGAAGTCCTCTAAAATTTTAACGGTATTGTGCAAGATATTGTTCAAAACTCATGTCGTTATCTTGTTCAAGTTGCGCCTGTTTTTGCAACGAAGTTTGCGCCAATTGTTCAAAATAGTGTTTGCGTTCTTCACTGAGTGGATGTTGATCATAATGGTCAACATGTTGCTGCGCCATGACACTACCAAAATTCCATGTGCCACCATGTTGTAAAGTATCTGCAATTACATGGGCTGAAGGCGTGTTTTCAACATGATCTAAGCGTTGTTGCATCACCTGAATCGCATCTCGATACAACTGAGTATCATCCATTTGATCTAGTATATTGGCACAGGCTTGAATCGCATTTAAATGAGTTTGTGCCCAGTCTTTCAATGGAATGGAGTGACCGCCCTCTTCGATCTTAGCGTCTGCCGCACGACCGCGATTCACCACTTCAGTTTGGTTACGATCAATTTGCTCTTGTTCTTCTGCAAAGAGATCTGGACTATCTTTTAATAGACAATACAAGGCTAAACTTTCGAGAAAGGCTGCTGAGATTTCATCAATCCCAATCGCGCTATACGGATTCACATCGACTGCACGTAATTCGACATAGCCGACACCACGATTTTTTAACGCTTGCGAAGGTGTTTCACCCGCTTGTGGCACCTGTTTAGGACGCACCAGACTGTAGTATTCATTTTCAATCTGTAATACGTGATCATTGATTTGAATTGGCTCGCCCTGTTCATCATTTAAACCGAGCTGGGTAAATTCTGGATATGGGGTATGCACGGCTTTTTGTAAGCCATCGAGATAATCATGCAGGTCGTTATAATGAATACCGAGCTCTTTTTGTGCTGAGTTTTGATAGCCCAAACGCCCCATCCGTAATGCAGTCGCTTCAGGTAAATAGAGTGTGCCTTTCACTAAAGGCTGTAAGTGATGCTGACGACCAGTCAGGAAGCAACGACACACCGATGGACTTGCGCCCAACATATACATCACTAAAGGAATCAGACGAATAAAATTACGGATCAAGCCAAAATAACGGTGACTACGATAATCTTGCGGACTGAGCTGTTTTAATTCTGGATTGCTTTCATGCTGCTGCAAAACAGCAAATAATTGTTCTGGAAAAGATAAATTATAATGAACCCCTGAAATGGTTTGCATACGGCGTCCGTAACGCACGCCTAAACCACGACGGTATAAGGTTTTAAAGCGGCCAATATTAGAACGGCCATATTGTGCGAGCTTAATATTTTCTTCGTTATCATCCAACATGCATGGCATTGACAAAGGCCAGAGTTTTTCACCTTCTTCTAGCTGCTGATGCACCACGCTATGAATGTCACTCAATTCGTTTAAAGCTGCAGCAATGGTACTTTGTGGCGTGGTAATAAACTCCATCAACGCTTCTGAATAATCAGTGGTGATATGCGGATGTGTGAGTGCCGAACCTAAAGCGATGGGGTGATTTTGTTGTGATAAAAATCCATTGCTTTGCATGCGTAGGCTTTCACGCTCAATCCCACGTAACATCCCCTTTAATAGCGAGGCATCTACCCAAGTTGGTATCACAGAGGAAGTAAGGCTGGGTTGATTCATATTCTATGCTCGCTTATTCAAGATCAGTCGACCACATGCATGGTAGCGACGTCGTCGACTCTACAGACATAATGAAAAATGCCAATCCCTTCGACTCAGCCAATTATAACGACAATTACAATCTAGTCATCTGATTTAGTTTGGCAATTTTTATCACAATCTTGTTACATAAGACACGCAAAAATTGTGATTTTATTGAAAAATAAATCTTCCAATGGATACTCGCCCATGCAAGCGCAAGACATTCTTAATTTTTGGTTTGACCCTGATCATCGTTCACTTTGGTTTGCCAAAAGTGATGATTTCGATGCAAAAATTCGTGCGTCCTTTGCAGAGATTCATCAGCAAGCTGCTCAAGCCGAACTATGGTCGTGGCGTCAAACGCCTGAAGGTCGTTTGGCTGAAATTATTGTCCTCGATCAGTTCTCACGAAACTTATATCGAGATCAAGCACAGGCCTTTGCTTACGACAGCTTGGCATTAACCCTGTCACAAGAAGCGATTAGCTTACAACTGGATGCACAACTCAGCCCAGATCAGCGTTCATTTTTATATATGCCGTTTATGCATAGTGAATCCAAACTCATACATGAATTTGCCCTAAAATTATTTCAACGTTTAGGCAATGAAATTAATTTAAACTTTGAGAAAAAGCATAAAGTGATCATTGATCGTTTTGGTCGTTATCCACATCGCAATGCCATTTTAGGCCGCAACTCAAGCGCTGAAGAACTGGAATTTTTAACTCAACCGAACAGTAGTTTTTAAGTCGATCTCCCTCGACACTGTACACAGGAATGGCATATGAAAGCTTTATTAATATGCACCCCGCTCCTTGTCGCATTGACATTTGCAGGATGTGCAACGGTTCCCTCCAAACCTAGAACCTTTGACCAACTCGGTCAGTTCACCGCTTATCCGTTAAATAACAAAACTTACCGCGTTGGTTTCCAAGCAGATAACAATTTGAGTTATGGTACGGCTGAGGAAATCACTCTACTTAAAGCAGCACAAACCACGGTCAAAAATGGGTTCCGTTATTTTAGTGTGGTGGATGATCCAAGTAATGCCCGTCATAAAGCACCTCGTCAGGCTGTAATTTATCCGACACCATCTTATTATCCTTATGGTTATTATCGTCGTCATCCTGCCTTTTGGCCTGATCCATTCTACGATACCCCACAAGTGGTCAATATTGATCCAATTCAAGTATCGTATACTATCGAGTGCTTTAAGACTCAGCAGCAATCACCTGATGCTTTTGATGCGCAACTGATTTTACAGTCCTTAGGTCCAAAATATGGTCTGAGTCCAACAGGAGACGTGTTGCAACCACCTGCACCACCTCAAAACAAAAAGTAAATTAAAAGGATGGCTCAATGAGTTCAGTCGAAGAAATCCACGTCCCAAGCTTACAACGAAGTAAATACTTCGCCACCATGGCACTGATTATTGCAGTGGTGTCATGGGTCGCTTTAATGGTCGCGGCACATTTTCTCCCTGAATATAAATGGCTTATCCATATTTTTATGCTCGGTGCAGAAGCTGGCGTGGTCGGTGGCTTAGCCGATTGGTATGCGGTCACAGTATTATTCCGCAACCCTTTCGGCAGAATGCCGCTGCCCAAACTGTTGCGTGATCACACTGAAATTATTCCACGGAATAAAGCGCGTATTGCCGAATCAATGGGACGCTTTGTACAGGAAAATTTCTTATCGCCACAAATTGTGGAACGTAGCTTACAAAATGCCGATATCAGTTTGGCGGTAGGTCAGTGGTTGGCTAATCCTAAAAACAATCAGCATGTGGTGCAAATGATTCAGCACACCGTACCGAGAATCTTTGAATTTGTCAGCCAAGATCAGATTGCCCACTTTGTCCAAAATAACAGTGTGCAATGGGTCAGAAGTACCAAGGTCAACAAACTGGCCAGTGAAATGCTGCGTGCGGTACTGGAAAATGATTTCCATCAGGATGTATTACAACGTGGACTAGATCTGGCACATGAATGGATGGTGTCCCACCCTGAAGAAGCACGTGATTTATCACGTAAATTATTCCAAGAATTAGGTGTTTGGAAACTGGCTAAAGGCGCAAGCTGGATCGGCATTGATGTACAGCAACGCACCATTGATTCACTCATTGAAAAAGTTGAATCGATGCTAGCTAATCCTGACCACCCTTGGCGTCAGGATATTGAAGCCACCACGCATAACTTGATGCTGGAATTGGCAGAAACAGACAGTGACGCCAGCCAACGCTTAAATCGTGGCAAAGATGCCTTGCTCGATAGCCCACAAGTACTGAACTTTATCAGTGGTGCTGTAGCGATTTTATGTGATGCGATTAAAACCGATTTAATGCGGGAAGATTCAGGCATTGCCACCAATTTACAGGCTGCGATACAACAACTCGGTGAAAGTCTGATTCAAAATGAAAAAGTGCGTCAGGTGCTGAATGAAAAAATGGTCGGTTTGGCCACCAATTTCAGTGAGCAATACAGCGACAAAATCATTCGTTACATCAGTGAGCGTATCCACGAATGGGATTCGCGTGAAATGATTGCCAAAATCGAAAGTGAAGTTGGCGGTGATTTGCATATGATCCGCGTCAATGGTGTGATCGTCGGTGCGTTTATTGGTTTAGCACTTGGTGTAATTCGTGCCATTGTTGAAAATGTTTTGTAAATAAATCAAATCCTAAAATCCTCTAGCTCAATTTAAGTTGGGATTAGCTATCGTGACGGCGGCATGGATGCCGCCCGTAGTGCTGCGACCTCAGGGATGAGCCGTCAGCACTACAAAGGATTTTTGTTACTTTTCATCCTTGAAAAGTAAAACATGCCTATGCAAATTACATATAATTTCTCACAGCATACGAGGCTGTGCAGAGTCATCGTAAAAAAGAAATTAGATATTAAAAAGGACATCCGATGTTGCAACTTCAGTCAAAACTCCCAAGCCAAGGCGTTACCATTTTTAGTGTCATGACTGAACTCGCACACCGCCTCAATGCCCTGAACCTGTCCCAAGGCTTCCCCGATTTTCCTGCGCCACCAGCCCTGCTCGAAGCACTAAGCCAAGCAACACTTTCAGGCTATAACCAATATCCTGCTGGCGATGGCGTACTCGCATTAAGACAACAACTGGCGATACAATTCTTAGCACGCGATCAATTGCAACTCGATCCAGTCACTGAAATCACCATTACCCCTGGTGCAACCATTGCGATTTTCTGCGCAATTCAAGCCTGCATCCATGCTGGCGATGAAGTGATTATTTTCGATCCAAGCTATGACAGCTATGCCCCTGCGGTTCAGTTAGCAGGTGGAAAATCAGTGCATATCCATTTAGATGCTCCAAGCTTTCAGGTGAATTGGCAAAAGGTCAAAGACAGTATCAATGCCAATACTCGCATGATTATTGTCAACACCCCACACAATCCAACAGGTGCAATTTGGTCAGAACAGGATTGGCGACAGTTAATTGAGCTGATTCAAGATAAAAATATCGTGGTGCTCTCCGATGAAGTCTATGAACATCTGATTTTTGATGGGCAAAAACACCATAGCGCACTGCAATTTCCAGAATTACGTGAACGCAGTTTCGTGATTGGTTCTTTCGGCAAAAGCTACCATGTCACAGGTTGGAAAACCGGCTATTGTGTTGCTGCGCCACAACTCATGCACCTGTTCCGCCAGATCTATCAATTTGCCAATTTCTGTGGCACCACTCCATGCCAGATTGCACTTGCCAACTATATGCAACAACACCCTGAGCATATTCAAGAATTGCCAAGTTTTTATCAGGCGAAACGTGATCTGTTCAACACCCAAATTCAAAATTCACGTTTCGACTTCATCCCATCTCAAGGCACCTATTTCCAAAATCTGAATTACAGCAATATTCGCCCTGATCTTAATGATATCGAGATGTGCCAATTTCTTGCGGAGCAACATAAAATTGTGGCAATTCCAATTTCAGTGTTCTATCAGCAAGCACCTGAATCATTACGCTTAATCCGCTTCTGCTTCGCGAAAAGCGATCAAACACTACAACGCGCAGGTGAAATCCTCGTACAATGTTGATCAACAAATAGAAACTGAACCCTCATCTTCAACACAACTGATAGTGTTATGTTGAAAAAAATACAATCGTTTCAGGATGAAGCGTGAAGGAAACTGAATGACACCACGCCAACCCTTGGTCATGCAACCGAATCTCTGGAAAACCTTTTTTGTGTTTCTGGTGCCGCTGATTGCCACCAATATTTTACAAAACCTGTCGGGAACCATTAATACCATCTTTGTCGGTCAAATGATGGGGGTAAATGCAATTGCCGCTGTATCGGTATTCTTCCCCATCCTGTTCTTTTTACTGGCTTTTGTGATTGGGATTTCCGCAGGCTCCACGGTACTGATTGGGCAAGCATGGGGTGCGCAGAATCTAGAAAAAGTCCGTTCCGTGATTGGCTCAACCGTCTTTATGACCTTGATCGGCGGCAGCATTATTGCGGTCTTGGGTCTGATCTTCGCCAAACATATTTTGGAGTTGCTGGGTACCGACCCTAAAGTGATGCACCTGTCCTTGCCTTATGTGCAATGGATGTTGGTCGGTAGCCCTTTACTGTTCGTCTATATTATTTATACCTCGATTTTGCGGGGTGTCGGTGATAGTGTGACGCCATTGATTGCACTCAGTCTCACTAGCTTGATTGGTTTGGGCGTAACCCCCGTTTTACTGAAAGGTTATTTTGGTTTTCCGGCTTTGGGTATTGTCGCCCCTGCAATTGCAACCATTATCGGTTATGCCGCTGTACTAATTTTCTTAGCAATTTATCTAAACTATAAAAATCATCCACTGAAAATTGATGGTCTATTGCTGCAACATATTCGCCATGATGCTGAGCTGAGTAAATTAATTTTAAAGCTCGGTATTCCAACAGGGATTCAAATGGTCACCACCTCCTTAGCTGGTTTGGTGATTATTGGCTTGATTAACCATTATGGTGCACATGCCACTGCTGCCTACGGTGCAGTCAATCAGGTACTGAACTACATTCAATTTCCAGCCTTGTCGATTTCGATTGCCGCTTCGATTTTTGCTGCACAAGCGATTGGCGCAGGTAAGCCTGATTTATTGGCCAAAGTCACCCGTACCGCTTTAGGCATGAATTTCTTATTTACTGGTAGTTTGATTGCCTTGGCTTATTTGTTCTCAAAATATCTGATGGCACTGTTTATTACCGATCACAGTGTAATTGAGCTGGGGCAACAATTATTATTTATTGTGTTGTGGTCGATTCTGTTCTTTGGTGCCAGTGCTATTTTTGCATCGATCATGCGTGCCAGCGGTGCAGTTAATATCCCAATGCTCATCAATATCTTCACAATTGTTCTGATCGAAGTGCCATGCGCGTATTGGTTTAGCTCATTGTGGGGCTTAACAGGCATTTGGATTGCCTATGCACTGTCCTTTGTCTGTCTATGTCTATTCCAAGCCTTTTATTATCAATTCTTTTGGAAAAAGACCAAGATTAAGGTACTGATCTAAAACCACCTTATGACGGATATAAAAAAGCCATTCACAGAGAATGGCTTTTTTCATACTGACAACTTACATCATCTTGGTTGCAAGCGCTGCAATACGTTGATAACCCGTCGGGAATAAACGTTGGAACGAATCCACAATACGTGCATCCGTACCAATCAATAAACGGCGTTTATCTTTTAATACTGCATTTAAAATCTGACGAGCTGCTTCTTCTGGTGGAGTACGTAGGAACTTGTCAAATTGCTTGATTGATTTGTTTGGGTCCATACCCAAGCTCTTCAAGCTGTCATTCATTTTTGCTGCTTTGGCGATATTGGTACGAATCCCGCCCGGATGTACGCAAAGTGAACTGACACCGCCCTTCTCAATATCCAATTCCTGACGTAATGATTCAGTGAAACCACGCACCGCAAATTTGGTTGCGTTATATGCCGATTGGGTTGGTTGCGAGGTTAAACCAAAAATACTGGAGATATTGATGATATGACCATCTTTGGTCTGTTTGATGAATGGCAGGAATTCTTTGGTGCCATAGACCACACCCCAGAAATTAATCCCAACGATCCATTCTAAATCTTCATAACTTGCGCCTTCCACTGTCGAGCCAAGTGCTACACCTGCGTTATTGAAGATCAAATTGACTGAGCCATGATCCTGTACAGTCTCTTGCGCCCACTGTTTCACCGCATCACGGTTTGAAACATCAAGTACTTTGGTGGTCACTGTTACAGGATACTGTTTCACCAATTCAACAGTTTGCGTCAGGCCTTTGTCATTGATATCACTCAATGACAAATGGCAACCTTGTTTCGCCAATAAAACTGCCAATTGTTGTCCAATCCCAGAACCTGCACCGGTGATCGCTGCGACTTTATTTTTAAAATTTTTCATTGCCTATCCTTTGTACTGCGAATGATACGCACATATTCGCTCAGACCATGTGCTGTTTAACCTGTAACCAATATAATTTTGACAATACGTGTTGTCAATATAGTACACTCTAGCTTTAAGACAAATGGCAACAACCAACATCCTACATGTCATAATAGGCCTATTTACATTTCATGACTGATGATGTTTAAAAGAGACAAGGCATATTTTCAAAATTTGGTTATGCTAGTCAGCACAACATAGTTGAAATGCAAATATTAGACACACGATTTAAAGACTTTTTAGGGAACGGTTTTCTCAATGGCAACTCAAGATCAAGCGACAAGAAAGAAAAAAAATACAGAAGCGAAAGAACGACAATTTAAAGGTCTGTCTTTAACCGAGCGCAAAGAAGCACGTCGTGAAAAATTAATTGAAGCAGGTATTGCAACCTACGGCACACAAGGCTTTTTCTCGGTCACGGTCAAAGATGTCTGTAATGAAGCCAAGCTGACTGAACGCTATTTTTATGAATCTTTTAAGAAAAGCGAAGAACTGTTTCAAACCGTGTTCTTAAAAATGATTGAAAAAATGCAAACCTGTTTAACCCAAGCTGTTCTGATGGCTGCGCCAGAACCGAAGAATATGGTGAACGCTGGCCTCTCTGCATTACTGAATGCCATTAAAGATGATCCTCGTATGGCACGAATTATTTATATTGATGCAATGCTGGTTCAAGATCTACATAATCAAGCCACCATTCAAGAGACTTTGACCCAGTTCGATCGTATTATTCAAGGATTTGTGATGATCACCATGCCAAATGCACCACAAAGTGCTGAAGAAGTTTCGCTCATGGCAACGGGCTTAAATGGTTATGTCACCCATATTATTATTCGCTGGGTCTCAGAAGGCTTCAAACAGCCGTTGGAAGATGTTTTGTCAGCCTGCTGTGCTGTCTTTTTGTCTTTTATCGAAACAACCTCGCAAAAAAATTAAAATCGTTTTACAGTTTTGTGACAAACAAAGCTGTTAAACTACACTTTAGTTAAACAAATGAATTTATTTGCTTTATTGCTAAGCAAATTGTCATCAATCCGTCACGACTCTGCCCCATGCTTGTCACAATTTATTGCTAAATTCGACTTTATTAATTCTTTTGCAATGATATTGTCATAATTAATCTTTGTAATAAGCCTGTCATAACAACAAAACGGTTAAACCGTTACAGATTTTAAGGGTATTGCGCTGTGAAAGATGACTATATTTTAATTGTCGATGATGAGCTACCGATCCGCGAAATGATCCATACCTCTTTAGATATGGCAGGCTTCCAATGTTTACAAGCAGAGGATGCCAAACAAGCGCATCAGATTATCGTTGATCAGCGTCCTGCGCTTATTTTGCTGGATTGGATGCTACCAGGTGGTGTAAGTGGCGTAGATTTATGCCGCCGCCTCAAACGTGATGAGAACTTGGCAGAGATTCCTGTGATCATGCTGACTGCACGTGGCGAAGAAGACCATAAAGTTCAAGGTCTGGATGCCGGTGCAGATGATTACATGACCAAGCCATTTTCAACCCGTGAACTGGTCTCTCGTATCAAAGCAGTGTTACGTCGTGCCAATGCATTGAGCGGTGAGAAAGTGATTGATGCCAATGGCTTATTACTTGATCCTGTCAGTCAGCGCGTGAGTTTTGGCAACAGTATTTTAGAGATGGGTCCAACCGAATATCGTTTATTGGCCTTCTTTATGACGCACCCAGAGCGTGCCTATACGCGTGCTCAACTCCTAGATCAAGTCTGGGGTGGTAATGTCTATATCGAAGACCGTACCATTGATGTGCATATTCGTCGTTTACGCAAAGTGTTAGAGCCTTTTGGTGTCGACCGTTTTGTCCAAACCGTTCGTGGCACAGGTTATCGCTTCTCGACACGAGCAGATTTAGCAGTAGGTTAAAAATCCTTTATGTATGAACCTTATCCCGTCCCTGAACTGGCACGTGAACACCAACGTTTTCGCTACAGCAGTTTATGGACCTTTGCAAAACAAGATTTAAGACTGTTACTTTTTTTCTTATTGATTGCGAGCTTAGTCGGATTCGGGGTGGGATACTTCTGGAGCTGTATTTTTGTCGCCTTTGTGCTGTTTTTCATGCTACAGCTCCGCTCGCTTTATCTGGTCAATGAATGGATTTCCAATCGCCCTTATGACGTCCCTCCAAATCTGAACGGGATCTGGGGCGCATTACTGTTCAATGTCTATCGTGCGCAGCGTCAAGAACGTATTGTTCAAGCTGAAATGGTGGGTTTGATTGATCGTGCGCAATCTTCTTTGGTGGCATTGGCCGAAGCCGTGGTCTTAATTGATGATCAACATCAAATCGAATGGTGGAATCCTGCTGCTGAAAAACTGTTAGGGATTAGTCCCTTGGATCGTGGTCGCAATTTATTGTCCATTTTGCGTCAACCCAGTTTTATTGAATATTTTAACCACAGTGAGCAATCTCCTGATGGTATCCGTCTGCAAGCACAGATGGATGAAGAACGTTACGTACAAGTCAAACTGACCCGCTTCGGTGGCGAAAGCCGTCTATTGGTTGCTTATGACACCACGCGAGTACATAACCTTGAGCAAATGCGTAAAGACTTTGTCGATAATATTTCACATGAATTACGTACACCGCTTACCGTACTCAGTGGTTATATCGAAACCTTTATCGATCAAGATGATATTACGCCACGCTGGAAACGCGCTTTCACACAAATGCAGTCACAAACTAAGCGTATGAATGCTTTAGTTAATGATTTATTACTGTTATCTAATTTAGAAAATAATAAAAAAGTCGCGAAAAATCAGATTATTGATATGGCAAATCTGATGAATCAAATCTTTGATGATGCTCGTGCCTATAATCTCGATTATGGGCATACCTTGAATCTGGATATTGATAGTCATTGCGACCTGATTGGTTCTGATATCGAAATTGCCAGTGCATTCAGCAATTTAATTACCAATGCGATTAAATACACTCCTGCAGGCGGCATCATCACCATTGGCTGGCATGAAGATGGTGATCATGCTTACTTTACCGTACAGGATAATGGGATTGGGATTAACCCAAAACATTTACCGCGTTTAACAGAACGTTTCTATCGTGTTGATAGCGCACGTAGCCGTCAAACAGGTGGAACAGGATTAGGACTCGCAATTGTGAAACACGTGTTAATGCAACACGGTGCGCATTTAGAAATTACATCCAAAGAAAATGAAGGCTCGACCTTTACCGCTGTGTTCCCGAAAGAACGCTTATACCGCATGATTTAGGCGTAAAGGGAACTGCCAAGTTCCCTTAAATATGCTGTGATCATTCCACTAAAATAATATAATAACCTTTTGTTTCATTTCATTATTTATATTTTTGATGCCATTATCATGCTAAATACTTCTTTTCTTCGCGCTTGTGTCCTATTACTTGGACTCAGCACCCCTTTGGTGATTCAAGCTGCACCAACAGACCCTCTAATTGGCACTTGGAAAGTCGTGGATGAGCGTACGGGCTCTTACTTGTCTGATATTGTGATTCGCAGACATTCTGCGACCGAACAATACAGTGCGGTAATTGTCAAAATGTATCCTTCTGCCAAGGAATCGGCACCAACCTTATGTACAGCATGTTCTGGCGCTTTAAAAAACCAACAGATTATCGGTATGGAAGTGTTAACAGGTCTAAAGATGTTGAATCAAAATGAGGAATTTGGACAAGGTGTTTGGCTCAATCCCTATGATGGTCAAAAATATAACCTGAATGCTCGTTTAAGCAAAACTGGCAAAATGCTAAGTATTAATGCGAAAAATCCAAGCAATAACAGTTTCCGTAATATGACTTGGATTCGACTTTAATGATTTAAATTCAGTCGCAGAAATAATTTATCTTTCACATAAAAAAGAGTGCAATTTATGCGCTCTTTTTTATGAATTTAACGATAAAATGGTCAATTAGGAGCTGGTTTTTGCGCTCAACGCTGCTGGCTCAACCAAATGGCTGGGTAAACCAAAAATATGATCAAAAAAGTAATTATAAACAAAGGTATAACATGGAATCAGTACCATCAAACTAAAATCGAGTAAGAAAGCTTTAACTAGACTGATCTGCATCCACCATGCAATTAACGGAATCAAAATCATCACCAAGACAATTTGAAAGCCAATGGCATGTACAACACGTCTGAGCACTGTACGTTTTTTTGATGTCTGTTTCTTTTCCCATATCTCAAATACATAGTTATAAAAGAAATTGACCGTCACTGCGATCACAGCAATCAAGATCGACAAAGGTCCTGTATGGCTAATGGTCGTGCCTGAAAGCACCGCCAACACCATCGCACAGATAAAAAAGCTCAAAACTTCATAGAAAAATACGTAAGTGACTCTTCTCTTGGTTCCTTGCATGACCACACCTTAAAATCAATAATGAGTGGATTTTACGCCTTAAATTTGATAAAAAAAGTCAATCGTCATCAGATTTACTGACAAGAGAATGACTATGAAGCTCAGTCGTGAACAGCTTGAACTGATTCTTGAAATTATTGATCGAGGTAATTTTTCTGCGGCAGCGCGCGCCTTAAATCGGGTCCCTTCAGCAGTCAGCATGGCGATTGCCAATCTTGAAGCAGAGCTAAACTTAAAACTGTTTGAGCGTAGCAAAAATCATCTCGCCCCTACCGAAGTCGCCCTTTCAATTGAACCGCATGCCCGATTGATTGTGACCAAATTACGTCAACTCGACCTGCATCTAACCGAGCTTTCAACAGGATTGGAGACCAGCCTCTGCATTGGCATTGCCGCAGATGTGAATCAAAAATTTTTATTAGCAAGTATTGAGCAACTGATTCAACGTTTTCCATTGTTAAATATTGAAATAGTCAGCGCACCACAACAAGAGCTCAAAACACGGCTACACCAGAACGAGATCGATCTCTATATCGCCTATAGCTCATCACAACTCGATAATAATGAACGCTTTCGCTTGCTGGGCATGGAACAATTTGTTGCTGCCGTTTCACCTAAAGATGCGCAACAGCTCAAAGCGCATAATAAAAATGAACTCACTATGTTATCTGAACTCAGACAGATTATTGTTGCAAGCAAGCATTATCCATTACCTGATAGTCGGGTATTGGTCTCCGATTCATATTGGTACAGCGATAATTTATCCATGGCGATTGATATGGTGGAACAAGGACTCGGTTGGGGTAATTTCCCCCTTTCTGTAGTGCAAACACATTTTGCCAAACACAGTCTGGTGCGCTTAGCCTTTCTGGATACCACCAATGGACTGGATATGCCGATTCATGCGATTTGGCCAGCTTATAAACCACTGAGCAAATCCATGCAGCTCTTGATTGAGCTATGGGAAAAACAAATCAATATTAAATAAAAAAGCCCGACATCCAAGTCGGGCTTTTTCGTATTCCTTTCACTAGATACAACTCCTGTCATATCTCACGTCCTGATGCGCAAACTTATCATTCTTGTTTTATGTTCTGGAACTTCCTGTTCCTGATGAGTTCATATTAGGCAATTCAGCCTTGGCTGAAAATGGGATATTACCGCTGATCGGTGTAAGAAAAAGCGTACATCGCTGAGCTTTCTCACCCTTAAAAAGTCAGTAATCATATGAAACTGAGTAGGATGAATCTATCAATCTCCCAATAAATCAATAGTCTGCTCTGTTGTCATCACCCCCATATAGTGATCGTAGCTTTGCGCCAGTAAACAAATCACGACAGCAGCAATCAAGGTCAAAATCTTATTTCTCATTGTCATGTTCAGCCACCTGAATCAAGGATCTATAAAAAAGGTATAAGATTTCTTTCATCTAATCTAATATAGAAAAAACAAGCACTGATCTAATTTTGAGATATGTGGACATTAAAACAATTTAATTATCTAATCACGATTGTTGAAACTGGGGGGTTTATTGCCGCTTCGGAGAAGCTGTTTATTGCTCAATCCGCCCTAAGCAGACAAATTAAAAATTTAGAAGAAGAAATCGGTTTTGAAATTTTTGATCGATCTGAAAAGAAAATTAGACTCACACCTGCTGGGGAAGCCCTGTATAAAAGTCTAAAAACCAATATCGATCATTTAAAAAGTTCCATTGTCAGTGCCCAAAGCATCAGCCGTGGTGAAGGTCGAATCATTAAAATTGCCCATTCCAGTAGTATTGTGTTGGATCAAAATAAGCTGGAAATCTTTGAGCAGCTCTGTGATATCTATAACATTGATATCGAAATGAATACGCTATCCTCTGAATTACAGCTCGAATATTTATTGAATGGGACAATTGATCTGGGTTTTATTCGCCCCCCGATTTATCACAATTTAAATGATGTCAATTCGATCAGTTTATACACTGCCCCTTTATATGTTGCTGCCCATATTGCAGACCCATTATTAAGTGAAAAAGAAAGTATATCGATCCGTGAATTGGAGCCATTAAATTTTGTTTCTGTACCGCATAAAGCCCGTGGTGGCTTAAGTTATTTGGCAGCCAATTTATGTTTGGTGAATGGTTTTAGTCCAAAAAGAACCAGAATCTATTCACGAAAAAGGTCTCAACTGGAACTGGTCGCCAATGGTTTTGGCGTGTGTATTGTGCCCGAAGAGTTTAAAGTGATTTTACCAAGTAATGTCAGACTGATTCCGATTCAGGATGAGAACACCCTCAGTGAAGTGAAACTCATCTGGAAAAAGGATGAAGATCTAATCGTTGAACGTTGTGCAGCATCGATTCATGCCTATTACAGTGCCAAATAGATGAGAGAAACAACTGACTGAGTTTCAGCTTAAATGAAAAAAGCCCGACATCCTGTCGGGCTTTTTCGTATTCCTTTCACTAGATACAACTCCTGTCATATCTCACATCCTGATGCACAAACTTATCATTCTTGTTTTATGTTTTGGAACTTCCTGTTCCTGATGAGTTCATATTAGGCAATTCAGCCTTGACTGAAAATGGGACATTGCCCTGAATTGGTGTAAGCAAAAACGTACAGGTAAGGTTAGAGCTTGGCAAAACATATCAAAACTGCTCCAAAAAAAGCCGACTTGTGTCTAAGTCGGCTTTTTGTTGTTTTTTTAGGGTGTTAAATCAATTTAAGCATTTGATTTAAATTAAATTTTTAAATTTGATTTCTCATAACGCCCATTATGTTACGTGAGGAATGAAAAACAATTGACAGAACATTAGTGCTATATTAAATTGTAATCAATGAGTTCAAGGACTAAATGAACTAAACAAACAAGGGGAATATAGTCATGACTGAGCAACCACGTTTAGTTACTAACAACGAAGAAGTAATTAAAAATATTAAACATTTTAATCATGAGTTGGATCTTTATGTAGATGGTGATTGTGATAAATCAATTACATTGCTAGTAGAAAATATCTCTCATTACAGAGCTTGGTATGCGTATTGGGATGAAGTGGAAAATAAATATTTATTTGCTCCATCAAAATATATCGGTTATCAGAATATGAATGCAAAGCAATATGCTGAATTAAACCGCTCTTATTTGGATGGGAGAAAAACTGAGATAGTTCTAGCTAATTGGTATCAGACCTTAGATGAGAATGATGAGAGCTATGAAGAGTTGAAAGTAAAATTATCTGATTATTGTTGGGATTACAGTAAAAGTCTTAACTCATTGTTTAGGATCAATGTTCTTAAGCAAGAAGATGATAAAGGTATTTTAGAAAAGGACTTAGTTGATCTGATTTATAAAGTCTACTTAGGTTTATCAAATGAAAATAAAGACCTAGTCAGAAGAAAGATTCTGAACTGAATCTAATCCTTTTAGCTGTAGTCTAAGTTTAAGATTTCCTAAAATTAACATAATAGGCGTTATGCGGAGTTGAAATGAAAAATGATCTTTAAAATCTGTCAATTCAGTCATTTTTAAGTAAAATTATTATCAATGTAATTTGCTATTTTATATTTAAATTTTCAGGATTCAGAATGATAAAAAAATTGTTGCTTGCGGGTGTTGCATGTGTGTTTTTGAATACGGCTTTTGCTGAAAATGTTGCTAGTTTTAAAGAAACATTGGATTTAGCTCAGAAAGGTGATGCTAAGGTGCAATTGAAAGTTGGTTCGATGTACGTTATGGGAGATGGTGTTGCTCAGAACTTTTTAGAAGCTGGGTCATGGTATAGAAAGTCGGCTGAGCAAGGCAATGCTATAGCACAATATAGATTAGGTATACTTTATTATTATGGTGTAGGTGTACCAAAAGATCATAATAAGGCTCTTGAGTGGTTAAAAAAGTCTTCCGATCAAGGCAATACTCAGGCAAAAAACTTTATTGATAGAATCTAATAAAAATAAAGCCAATTTTTAAGATAGGCTTTTTAGTTTTTATCAGGTTTTTTACAGTATAAATATCTGTCTTAGTAGCACTTGAATAAATATTGTTTTGACTATTGGTAAACCATTAAGGGAATTTATCGAAAATCGTAGAAATGATCTGAAAATTTCAACGATGAAAAAGTATGTGAAGCAATGGGCGGAAAACTTCGTATTGATGTAGAGCTTCCAACGGGAAAACACATAGGATTCAATGTCTAATAGACAAAAAATGGAAGCTATAAGCTTCCATTTTTGAGTTCGTATAAGAGATTGTATGTTAAATAAGCCCCTTATTTAGGGACTTTTATTGTTAACTTAGTTCTAACTCAAAATTTTCTATCGGTGATTTTTGTTTGGCATTTTTTAAAGCTAAAGAGATTTGTTCCGCAATTTTTGTAACAACAGGAACTACAACAGAATTTCCCATTTGGCGGTACATTTGGGTTCTAGATACAGGGATAACAAAATTTTCAGGGAAACCCATAATTGCTTTACATTCATTTGTAGTTAATAGTCTGATGCCTGTTTCACCATCTTTTACAAAGGTACCCGTTAAACGCTGAATCTTATGGTAAGTCGAAACTAGCGTTTTTATGGCCCCAGTTGAGTTTTTATCAACTAATGTTGGTCTTCCGTCATCTACTTTAAATAAGTATGTTTTTTGGAGATGCTCAGAAATACTATATCCAGTTATATCTTGTTCCAAAACCTCACCAATATCTTTAGAAATCATTGGAGGTTTAGGAAATTCAAATTGAATTTTTTGATCTAAGAAGGCTACCAAATAAAATCTTTTACGCTTTTGGGGAACACCAAAATGACTTGCATCAAGAACAGTATGTTGTACTTTGTATCCCATAGTTTGGAGGGTTTCAATAATTATCTGTAATGTATTCCCATCATCATGATTAATTAGTCCGGGAACATTTTCTAGAAAAAGGACAGGTGTTTTTTTATCTTTTATGATACGCACAATTTCATAAAACATAGTCCCTTGAGTTGGATGTTCAAACCCCTCTCTTTTACCGATATGACTAAAAGGTTGACATGGGAATCCCGCACATAAAATATCGTGCTTAGGAATAGAATCCACTGAAATTTTAGTAATATCTCCAAAAGGAACTTCACCAAAGTTTGTGTAGTAGGTAAATTTAGCAAAAGGATCAATTTCAGAGGAAAAGATACATTTTCCTCCATGATTTTCAAATGATTGTCGAATTCCACCTATTCCAGCAAATAGGTCAATGAAGGTGAATCCTTCAGAAAGAACACCTTTAAATACATCTCTGTGCGTAATAATTGCTAAATCTTCAGCACTTTTTGTAATTTGAGTCTGATTGTATTCAGAAAAGATTATCTTATTTTTTAGAAGCTTATCTGTAGTTTTAGCATTAGGTAAAGATAATTCATTTTTCACTTTTTGTTCTAATAATTTAGCAAAAGCAATATGCATAGGATTAGTACCATTTTCCCAAGCTTGCCATGTTTTGGAACAAACATTTAGCAAATCGGCCATTTGCTTTTGTGTCATTTGTAAACGGTTACGGAGTGCTTTAAGTGTCTTAGGTTTCATTACGGTCGATGGATATATTTTTTCATATTATCCGTACAGCGCCAATATAAGTCAATTAATGATTATCTTAACTAGATCAAAATTATATAAAACATTGGTTTAGGTAAGAGTATGAGAACTGAACTACTAGCAGAACTATATGAAGAATTTGGAATAGATAATCTACCGTTAGAACAGCATGGAAGGACTTCTGATAGGCTAGGTAAACTATATGAACGATACATATTAGAAATTTTTAGTGATTTCAAAACTATGATTTTCTATAGTGACCCTATTGTATATCCTCAAGAATCTACGATAGTTAATAGGATTTTAGAAGCCTTAAATATTTATCTTGAAGATATTTCAGATGTAAGTAGTAGTGATAGTAGTCTGGGGCGAACCATTGCTGGTGGATTACCAAAGACAGATGCTTGTATCACTATTCACTTATATGATGGCACAAAAAGATTAGTACCATTGAATATTAAACATTCAAGTAAACCTAAAGTATCTATTGCAGAATATGATGTGGAAACAATATGTCGCGGTGTTGGTATTCCTGATGGTGAGTTGAAAGAATTAATGCGTAAACATCAAAATGATCAAAGTGCTAAGTTATTTACTAATGTTCAAAAGCAGCGTTTAACAGAACTATTGGAACCATACAGAGAGCAGTTTATTCGTTGGTGTGTTACGTTAAGTGCTGAAAAAAGCGAAGGAAATATTTTACATCCAGACTTATTGATTCGATTTAAAGTGATTGATCGTGAGTATGTAGATGTAACAATAACAAATATTGATGATTATATAAGTGATCGGATTGCTGAGGGATCTAAAGTTAGAAAACCAGGATTTGGAACTGGTTTGAATTGGACTTATGCTAGTGGCAGTGGAGCTCAAAAAATGCAGTTTAAAGGTTAATATTTGAGAATGACAATAAAAAACCCCCGACATCCTGTCGGGGTTTTTCGTATTTGGTACTAGGGTCAACTCCTGTCATCCCTCGCGTCCTGTCGCTGATCTTATTGTTGTTATATGGAACATCCTGTTCTCGATGAATCCATAATAGGAAATTGAGCTAAATGTGCCTATTGGCAATTTTCCTGAATTGTTGTACGCCAGAACGTACATGGACATATCCTCAAATTATCCCGATATTTGTCCGCAGGAAATGGGGATAAAAGTAGGTCATTGAAGCCTTAAGAAATCAGGAAAATTTGAATTTTTGAGTGCTTTTTGACCAATTTTATTGGCTAAAAGTGACAAATTTGCTTAAAAAGCAGCCGACTTGTTTCTAAGTCGGCTTTTGGGTGTTTTTGGGGGTTATGTAAAATTTGTAATAAATTGATTTAAAATAACTTTTTAAGTACGGTTTCGCATAACGCCTATTATGTTAAATAGGTGGAAATTGAATTAATAAATGCTGAATATACTTATATTTTTTACTATTTTCTTTTAGAGTATGACTAATTTTTTCTGTACTTCTAATTATGAAAGATATTCCTATTTCTCAGCAACTTATTTCGACATTACAACAAATCGCAGAGCCAAAAGTTACAGATTGGGTAATGGTGGTGGTGGTTATTTTGAACCTAATTCTCTCAGGCATAATTATTTGTCAGTTTTGTCTAAGTAGAAAGGTATTTAAACAAGAACATGAGAGAGCAAGGAAGGAGAAAGCTATAGATTTATTAATGTTTTGGGATGAAACACTAGAGAGGTCTTCAACACTTGCTAGAAAGTTAGTTGAAAATTTCACGTTTGAGCAATCCAAACAGCTATTAAATCAAGAAGCTATCATGAATATTGACATAAAGTATAAAAACAATTTTTTAACGATTTTTCCAAATATTGAAAAACAAGGACACGAAGGAATTGAAATAGACAATCAGCAATTTTTTACTCTAAAACAGGAATTTTCAGGATTACTAAGATGGGAAATAATTAGTTATTTAAATAACTTAGAAACAGTATTATCTGCATGGTCTCATCATGTTTGTGATCAACAGATGATAACAGAACAATTTAAGTATTTAGTTTCAACACAAGATAATCATTTTTTACTGGAAAACTTTAGACAAGCGTGTGGCTCCTCTTCTTATCCTTGTATCAATAAGTTTATTAAACATTTAAAAGATGGTTTGGAGATGCCTAGTCCCAGCAAGAGTAAACTAGGTTAAATAATTAGAGAATCTAAAATTAACATAATACAGCTTATGCGAAATTATAAAAAACCCTTTAAAATTTAAAGGGTTTTTTATAATTTTATCAATTAAACCGAATGACCTAAGCGCTCACCCATCACCACTGTCGAATTGGCTTTAAACTGCTCTTCCCAGACCATTTTATCTTTTTCAAATAAAACCACAGCAGTTGAGCCTAGGTAGAAACGACCTAACTCTGCACCTTTATCCAATTGCATTTGGTGATGCTGCAATTCAACTTTGCCAGAAGGTTTTACTTTGCCCGTTGCAACCGTTTCAATACCAGCCACAATCATGGCACCAACCAAAACCACCGCCATACGCCCCAGCTCGGTATCAAATAAGCACACCATACGCTCATTACGTGCAAACAAGCCCGGTACGTTTTCAGCCGTGGTTTGATTGACTGAGAACAACTCACCCGGAATATATAAGGTTTCGGTTAATGTCCCCGCCAAAGGCATATGGACGCGATGATAATCTTTCGGTGATAAATAAACGGTTGCAAATTGACCATCTTGGAAAGGTTTAGCCAATTGCGGATCGCCAATTAATTTCTCAACTGAAAAACTTTGACCTTTGGCTTGGAAAATATCACCTGCTTCGATTTTACCCAGTTGCGAAATCGCACCATCCGCTGGACAAACAATACTATCCGCTTGCTCATCGATACCACGGACACCATCTTTTAACGCACGGGTAAAAAATTCATTGAAAGATTTATACTGTTGCGCATTGCTTTGTTCAGCAATGCTCATATCAATTCCGTATTTTGCTTTGAACGCTTGAATAACAGCAGTTTTTACCAAAAGATTTTCACTTGCGGCTACCTTACCCACAACACGGCTGAGTTGATGTTGCGGCACCAGATTCTGTGCTTTGAT
This sequence comes from Acinetobacter sp. C26M, assembly GCF_023702675.1. Lineage (NCBI taxonomy): Bacteria > Pseudomonadati > Pseudomonadota > Gammaproteobacteria > Moraxellales > Moraxellaceae > Acinetobacter > Acinetobacter sp. C26M. The sequence continues at coordinate 95,387 of NZ_CP098478.1, read as the reverse complement.
AAATAATTGTTTTTTTAAATCTGCTGCAAAACTCAAGATGGTGACTCCCCTGAAATAATAGGACTATCGAGGCGATTGCCCCATTCACTCCACGCACCATCGTAGGCCCTAACTTGCCAGTTGAGCAATCTTGCCAAAATATACGCCAAGCCAGAACGGTGATGAGACTGACAGTACACCACCACAGGTTGTTGTAAATTAAAGCCTAATTGTTCTAAACGTTGTTGTGTGCGTTCAAGCGGGTGTAATTTTAGATGATTTTCACGGTTTAGGGCAGTACTCCATTCAAAATGCAGTGCATTTGGGATGTGACCACCGCGTCGCGCAGCGAGGCGTAAGCCTGTATATTCCTCGTTGGTACGGCAATCCCAGAGCTGAATATTATCTTGTTCAACCTGTTGTAACAATTCGTGATATTCGATTCGATGCTGCTGTACCGTGTCTAAATCGATCTGAAACAGATCAGCAACGGATTTTACGGGATCGACTTCAGCAGTAGTCGGCAAACCAGCTCCCAACCAGCCATGAATACCACCATTAATCAAACTGGTACGGTTAAAACCAAGGCAATGTAAATTCCAGATCAAACGCCCTGCCCAAGCCCCACCTTCATCGTCATAGACTACGACATGATGCTGAGGTGAAATATTTAATTTTTCGATTAAGGCTTGTAAGCCTGCTAAATCTGGCAACACCCCGTTGGCCTGTTCTTGTTGTGCAACCAAGTATTTAGGTTGTAAATGTATGGCATGAGGAATATGCAGTTGCTCATACACCGAAGCTCGGCTTAAATCGACAATACGAATCAACTCGCTGCCCAAATAAGACACCAGTTGTTCAGGCTCAATCAGTAAACCCAGTTTAAAATCTACGTCAGTCATGGTTATGCTGTTTTATCATCCGCATTGGGGATGATATTAACATAGCCGACTTTTTATCTTTGTCTGATTTTTTGCATTGATTTAGCAGAAAAGTAGATATACCGTCTGACGAATATCCATAATGCTTTTGAGATTTAATATAAGCTATCACATGAAATTAGATACTCGAAAACGTCATCCACAACCTGCGAAATATCTACAAGGTATTGTTTCTGCGAAATATAAAATAGAAGAAGGAAATGAACAGGTTTTGTGGATGACAATGGTTTTGCCTACTTTTCCCGAAAGAAAAGTAGGTCGAACCGAAGGTTGAACTTAATATTTAAAAAATGCCCAGTAAGATACCGCCATCACCATCCTCTAAACTTGTTTGCTTAAACGCTAACTTCGTTCTCTTCAATCTCAAACACCTGACGTAAATACGCCAAGAACGTATCATTATCCGTCATGGTCTTACCTGGGCTATCCGAAATCTTCGCTACTGACTGACGATTACACTCCACCAATTTCAACACAATATTCAATGGTTTCTGCCCCATATCATTGGTCAAATTGGTGCCAATCCCAAAACTTACTTGGAAACGGTCTTTAAAATACTGATGCAATAACCATGCTTTCTCTAAATTCAGGCCATCGCTAAAGGTTAGCATCTTGGTTTTGGTATCAATCTTGAGTTTCCGATAATGCGCATAAGCCTTATCACCCCACTCATACGGATCACCACTGTCGTGACGTAAACCATCAAACAACTTGGCAAAATACAAATCAAAGTCACGCAGGAAAGCATCCATTCCTACCACATCAGTCAAGGCAATGCCTAGATCACCACGATACTCTTGTACCCATGCTTCCAAAGCTGCTTTTTGAAAATTACGTAACCGCACATCAAGTGCCTGAAAAGCCTGTAAAAATTCATGCGCCATGGTACCAATCGGGCTAATCCCCAATTGCTTTGCCAACAGTACATTGCTGGTGCCTCGGAATACTTTGGGTGCTGCGGTCTGAAAAGCTTGCACCACATGTTTTTGCCATTCAAAACTATAACGACGACGCGTACCAAAATCAGACACTAAAAATGGTGGTTCTTTATCTTGTTGTTCTTGGGCATAGTGCTGTAATTGCAGCAATTTCTGTTGTAAGCGTCGTTCACCTTCCGCCAGCACGTCATCACTCCGAATACGTCGGAAATACAGTTCATTTACGATGGCCAAGACAAAAATCTCAAACATCATCGCCTGAACCATAGGGCCTTCAATACGAATATCTAAACGCCCCGTATCATCAATACTGGCTTGAATAAAGCGACGTTTCAGTTGGAATAATTCGAGATAATCAACAAAATCACTTTTAATAAAACGCAATGAACGCAGATATTGCAATTCATCTTCTGCAAAACGCAGTTCACAGAGTAGATCTAGCTGCTGATTCAAATCATCCAAAATATCAACTAGGGGATAAACCGTATCTTCTAAATTGCGGCAACGAAATAAATAAACACTATGTGTTTGCGGAAACTGATGTAACACCACCTGTAACATGGTGAATTTATATAAGTCGGTATCCAGTAAAGATTGAATAATTGGTGTAGACATGACTGACTTAGGATCTATTCTATTTCAAGCATTAAAGCATACTTTTATCCGAAAATGAGACTGTCTACGACGATGGATATTTTTTCAAAAACCATACCCAACAAAGTATTTTTAAATTCAAATATTTAAAGCGAAAAGCAAACTTAGTTCGATACTGAAGGTTGAATCTGCTTTAAACGTTGCTGTTGTCCAAATTGAATCGCGAATTGTTCAGCAGTGAGCTGTCCTGTTTTCTCTGCATTCGCATCACAATCGACCTGACGCAATTGTTTGGCAATGCTCCATTCAGCTTTGACAATCGCCCCCATTAAAGCCGTATGTCCACGTTTGTCTCGTAGGCAACGATTAGCATTGTATTGCAACAATGTTTTTACTGCATCTTTCTGTCCATAATAACTCGCCATCATCAATGCGCTATAACCAGAATGATCTTGAATATCAACTGGGAAACCATGCTTTAAAAACTCTTGCAAGACCTCGATATTGCCGACTTTGGCTGCAGAGAAAAATAGCTCAACCACTTCCTCTGATCCTTTGACTGTGACAGATGGCGTGCCTACATAGCCAGAAATCGAGAAACTGCCACAAACTAAGCTGATCGCAAATCATAAAGACCGAAAATGAACCATTATTCACACCCAATTAATAGTCTAAAAAGGAATGCCTGTAACACTCGCCCTAGGTGCAGGAAAGGCTATTGAGGTTACAGGACTTTCTGGGGGTAACATTCAGGCACCTGTTACCACATCTTGAAAACGTTTATTCGTCTTTTAGCTGCGACGCTTTGGTCTGTACATTTTTTAGATTTACATTTAGCGCTTTGGCAAGACGCGCTCCATAATCGGCATCGGCCTTGTAGAAGTAAGACAGCATAATGGTCTTGGTTTCGATATCTTTTACTGCACCTAAATCCGCAGCAAGGTTACGAATCAAGTCATTTTTTTCAACGACTGAATAACTACGGTATAACTCACCCGCTTGTTTAAAGGGCTGCTGTTTCTGAATTGCCTGCTGCAATACCGTACCTTGCAAAGGCGTTTGTACAGCTCTGGCAATCTCAGTAGATGGTTTAGGCTCAACCGTACTTGGCTCATAATTCACATGGGATTCAGTCTGCCCCATGTTCATAAAACCTTCTTGGTTGTTGTTATTCACCGTAACCCGAGGACGATTCACTGGAATCTGCTGATGGTTCGCACCTAAACGGTATAACTGTGTATCCGAATAAGAGAAGATACGTCCTTGCAGTAAACGGTCTTCCGATGGCTCAATCCCAGGAATTAAGTTACCTGGAGCAAATGCCGATTGTTCTGTCTCCTGGAAGAAGTTTTTCGGCATACGATTCAGCGTCAACGTCCCTACTTTCACTTCAGGGACCAGATCATTTGGCCAGATTTTGGTTGCATCTAATGGATTGAAATCAAATTTGCCCAAATCTTTTGGATCAAGCACCTGAATATACAAATCCCATTTTGGATAGTTTCCAGCATAGACATTTTTGTACATATCATTGGTCAAATGATTCCAGTCACGACCTTGAACTTCACGCACCTGATCCAGATTCAGCCCTTTCACACCTTGTTTAGAACGCCAGTTGAACTTAACGTACTTATATTCGCCTTTGTCGTTATAGAGTTTAAAGGCATGCACGCCAAAACCATCTAGCGTGCGGTAGCTTTCTGGTGTACCTAAATTGGAATAGACATAGGTCAACATATTGATTGACCAAGGCTGGCTTTTTAAGAAATCAAAAATACGGTTCGGATCTTGGACATTAGTCACTGGATCAGGCTTCATCGCATGAACAAAATCTGGAAACTTGATTGCATCACGAATAAAGAACACAGGTAGGTTATTGCCGACCAAATCCCAGTTACCTTGTTGGGTATAGAATTTCACTGCGAAACCATGTGGATCACGTGCGGTTTCTGGAGAACCTTTAGGATGAATCACCGTTGAAAAGCGAACAAAAACAGGGGTTGTAGTACCTGCTTTAAACATGGACGCGACAGTTAAATCAGACAAATCTTTTGTTGCGACGAAATCACCGTATACACCTGTACCACGTGCATGTACTACACGCTCAGGAATACGTTCACGGCCAAAACGTTGTAATTTTTGAATCAGCTGTACATCTTGGAGTAGCGTTGCGCCATTCGCGCCTGCTGTCATAGAATTTTGATTGTCACCTACAGGTGCACCGTTGTCTTTTGTTAAAGGTGCTGCATACGCGGTGCCGAGCGTTGCTGCAATAATTGTAAATAAAAAAGTTCGCTTAAACATGCTATTAAATCCAAAATCAAAATACCTTTCCTGCACTGGGACTATACAAAGATTTCAACAATAGATAAAAAAGATAATTTTAATAAAATAAATCGAAAAATAAGATTGAGACCAGCCAAGCATCTTGCTGGGGTCGGTGTAGAACAACCAAATCTGTTAGACTGTTGCGCTGATTCAATACCGATCTTCATTTTTATGCGCGCATTAATTCAACGTGTCCTCGAAGCCAAAGTTGTGGTTGAAGGGCAAACCACTGGCGAAATTCAACACGGCTTATTGGTATTTTTAGGTCTAGGCAAAGCAGACACTTTAGAAAAAGGCAAAAACCTGATTGATAAGATTTTGAAGTATCGTATTTTTGATGATGAGCAAGGCAAAATGGGCTGGAATGTCAGCCAAGCTAATGGTGGAATTCTATTGGTTTCACAATTTACCTTGATGGCACAAACCCAAAAAGGCTTACGTCCTGACTTTGGACCAGCCATGCCGCCTGCAGAAGCCAAAGTCCTGTATGAGCAATTGGTTGAATATGCACAACAACAATTCGAGCATGTGCAAACAGGTATTTTTGCAGCAGATATGAAAGTTCATTTAATCAATGATGGGCCCGTCACCTTCAATTTAGAAATTGAATAATGCTAGGCAATAAAAAACTCCCCAATTGGGGAGTTTTTTATATCAGCTTATTTGCCAGTTTTTTCTTTAATAAAGGCACGTGCTTGACGGATTTTTTCTTTTACAGGTTTTGGTACTTTTGGTGGAATCAATTTAGCTGCTTGGTTAAACCAAACCAATAGACTGAAGTCACCTTCCATTTTGATGCTGCCATCTTGCATACCTGTCATGAATGCTGTTGGGTCGCCTTTTAGCAACGTTTTTACACCTTGCTCACTCGATGCAAATTGTAAAATAAAATCTGCTTTTTCTGGGCTACCTGCAACCGTATCAATCTTGCCATGATTCACAAGAATCTGACGCGCCAAACCTAAATCTGTACCAATCTGAATACGAAATTCACGGTCATGTACCAATTCAATAAACTTTGGGCTCGTACGTGCCAATTGCTTCATACGTAACGCCAAACCTGCCACTAATAAATCCAGTGGATCAGTGCTTACATCAACGATAGGTAACTTAACCACAGGTAAAGAAGAAAGCTTCATGACAATTATGCCTACAGTATTATGATGAAAATTAAGACAACCGTATCCTAGCACAGTTGTAGAGCTGTCTGTAAAAGCTTTGTTGCAAAAAATTAGTGCAAAAAAGGCATGCTGAGCATGCCTTTGATGTTGTTAAAATTATTATCATTTATCTGCTAGAACATTGCTGCTGGTCGTCCTTATACACAGGGGTATGTTCAATATACTGACGATTAGCCAACTGTTTTTGTGCTTGTTTGTCTTCACGTAAAAGAATAAATGTAACCGTTATCATCGCAAGGCTCAACGCGGTCAAATAACTATAGGCGACGGACATCTCGAATATGGTTTGCGCACCAAAGCGTACCACTTCTAACAGTCCCCAGCACAGCATACCCGCCAACATAAAACCTAACCAACGACGATAAGGAGAAAAGAAAACAGCAATAACTGCGACAGCGATTAAGCCAAATCCAACCAACATGGTGAAATTCGCTGCTTCCATAGAAACCTCCGTCTTTAAAAGGGTGGTCTGTAGTGTGTTCAGACCTCTATATTGTTCTGTAATCTCTAACAGTACTTCGTGTTGCATTAACGTCTTTATGCATTATGGAGCGTTTTTTTTAGAAAAAAAGAGCCTGAAATTAACCTTACGACACAAGCTGTCGCAATATGCTTTTGTCATTACATTTTTAAAACAGAGAAAAGTCCTGAATCTCCATATAGCATCAATTGCCGCGTGTCATTACAAAAAACTATGTGTGTTTTTGGCTGCAAAAAAACTTTTTTCGGAATTTTTTTATCGTTGTTTTTCTATACATTTAGACATAATTATGACGAATAAGTGACGCACTAAAAATGCATAAGGCCGCTGAGATAGCGGCCTTATTTTGAAGCATATTATTGGGGAGGTTAAGCTCGATTTAAATCTTTATCATGCATACCCAACAAGTACAATACACCATCCAAACCAACACTCGATATGGCCTGATTGGCATTTTGACGAACTAAAGGTTTTGCACGGAATGCAACACCTAAACCAGCGATTGAAAGCATCGGCAAATCATTGGCACCATCCCCCACTGCCATTGCTTGCTCTAGCGAAATTCCCATTTTTTCCGCCAATTGACGTAACAGTTCAGCTTTACGGGCACCATCCACAATTGCGCCTTTGACTTCGCCTGTCACAAAACCATCTTCTACATCAAGAATATTGGCATGTACTTCATCAATCCCAAGTTTTGCTTGTAAGTACTCAGCAAAGTACTGGAAACCACCTGATAAAATTGCCGTCTTATAACCTAAGGCTTTCAAGGTAGAGATCAAACGCTCTGCTCCTTCGGTCACAGTCAAACGTTCCGCAATTTTCGGTAATACTGAAGCATCCAAACCTTTTAATAAAGCAACTCGGGCACGAAAACTTTGTTGAAAATCAAGTTCACCCAACATGGCACGCTCAGTAATTTCAGCAACTTGAGCGCCAACGCCTGCTTCTAATGCCAGTTCATCAATGACTTCTTGTTCAATCAGGGTAGAGTCCATATCAAAGCAAACTAAACGACGATTACGGCGATAAGCATTATCTTCTTGTACCGCAACATCAATATTTAACTCACCAGATAAACTTAAACATGCAGCGCGCATGGCCTGTGCATCCAACATCTGCCCACTGAGACCAAACTGGACACAAGCACGACGTGGAAAATGACTTTCTGTCCCAAGTTCTAAACGGCCAGATAAACGGGTGATCGTTTCAATGTTAAAGCCCTGACTCGACACAATTTTTGTGACCGCTTGCAAATGTGCAGCGGTGAGTTCAGGTGCAAGCGCAGTGACGATATAACGTGTTCGGCCACCTTCACTCACCCATTGATCATATTCTGCGTTGGAGATTGGTTTAAATCGCACAGTTAAGCCAATATCATGTGCTAAAATCAGAATCTCTTTCATTGCTAATGCCGTTGCAGTCTCATTATCCGATGCAACAACGATCCCAAGGGTCAGTTGATTATGGATAACTGCCTGACCGACATCGAGTATTTGCAAAGAATGTACGGATAGTACCTGCATTAATCGAGTAAACTGATTCGGTTGATCTGGTCCTAGAAAGGATATAAGAATGATTTCTCGCATGAATTGACTCGTGGTTGAGCGACAACTATTGTAAGAATCATAACATAACCCATGAATCTATTTGCCTTGGAAGTTTAACTTGAATGCGCCTCGCCAAGGGCTATTTGCTAGCCTACTGATCGTAAGTTTTGCATTGCATACCTTTTTATTGGTGATTGCAACGACACATCAACTCAATGAAAATCGCGCCAGCCAAGGACAGCTGATGACCAGTCAGTTAGTGGCAGATAGTCTTTCAGAGTTAGAACCTGCTAATACAGTTTCACTGGCATTGGTTGCGAATCGTTATGCAACCAATCCAAGTGTTGCATCCATTCGAATTTTAGATGCCAATAAACAAGTGCTTGCAACCAGTGGTATGGCTAAAACCCGCCAAGGCGAAGTATTTGTTCGTGATGCATTACAAAATGAAAAGAAAGTCGGTACCGTTGAAATTACCTTAATCCAACCGAGTATCGGTGAGATTTTGCGAACTCAATGGTTGGCTATTTTAGTTTCTTTATTTATTCATGGGTTAATTTGGTTGGCTTATCGTGCTATTGCGCGTCCAACCCGTAGCGAATACTTGGCACGCATCAATCAAGAAAATCATCTCAAGCATGAGATTCAGCGTTTAACCCAAGCATTGGCTTTGGAAAAACAAAATACCGTGACTTTGGTTGCTCAAGCACAGCAACAAGCAAAAACACAAGATAAGCCACGTGTTGAAAAGAACCTAGTTGAATCATCCCAAATCAATGATCAAGCTTTAGCTCTGAACATCCAATTTTATGATCCGAAACAATTACTGAGCAGTGTCAATCAGTCTGTTTCCGTTCCGTATTTCAAACTATGCCAATTATTTTTGGATAAAAGTATTGATCTCTGTGCTAAACATTATCAAATCGATGCTTCACAGATTCGCGTCGCGCAAGAATTTAATGCCGATGGTGCAACTTTAGCAACCAGCTCAGAACAACCCCATGCACTTGAATGTTTGATGATGGTTGGGGCTGTTTTCCAATTATTGGCAGACGTGCTTTACAAGCGTTACCGTGAAGATAAACGTTTTGCACTACAAACACGCGGTGCGGTTGCAAGTGCTGTTGATGCCATGCAGTTAGATGCGCTTGAAGCTGCGAAACGTTTGGCACAACATTTACACGCTAAAGAAGCGGCTTTGCATTTAAATCACGAACAGCTCAAAACGATTCAAAACAACTATGAATTGGTGGCAATGCCAAATCCAAGCAATATCATGACACGCCATGCCTTTATGATTAATGGTATGAATGAAGAGTGTGCAACACTTGCTCAAACGCTGCGTACCGAAATTTTAATGGGTAAAAAAGTCAAGACCTCGACAGAGCTTGAATAAGTTACCCTCCACTTACGGTAAATAAGTCATCGCAAACACAAGGCTTTGTCTCATACAAAGCCTTGTGTTTTTTTGTTTAGCCCATACATATAAACCTTACAATCGCATCACACCGTCTTGTAAAGTGGCAAATTTGGGCAGGATAAAGTGTTGCCAGATAATTTGTTTAGTCTGACTTTTTATTGGTAAAGAAGCACAGGCGAAATTTTTTAAAATGCGGTAAACTATGCCAGATTTATCGAATACTAGTGCCTAAAAAGGCAGCATCAAAGGTGAAAGCGAATGCCGCTGAGTCGTATTGAAGAACTTGTCGCAGATATTCGTGCAGGCAAAATGGTCATCCTTATGGATGATGAAGATCGTGAAAATGAAGGTGACTTAGTCATCGCCGCAACGCATGTTCGCCCTGAAGATATTAACTTCATGATTACCCATGCACGTGGTTTGGTTTGCTTAACACTCAGTCGTGATCGTTGTAAACAACTCAACCTCCCGTTAATGGTTGATCAAAACGGTGCGCAACATGCAACCAACTTCACGCTTTCAATCGAAGCAGCAGAAGGCATCAGTACAGGTATTTCTGCAGCTGAACGTGCGCACACTATTCGTACTGCGGTGGCAGCACACGCAAAACCGAGCGATATCGTTCAACCAGGTCATATCTTTCCATTAATGGCGCAGCCAGGTGGTGTGCTACATCGTGCTGGTCATACCGAAGCAGGCTGTGACCTCACCCGTTTAGCTGGTTTAGAACCTGCCTCAGTGATTTGTGAAATTATCAATGATGACGGTACAATGGCGCGTCGTCCTGATTTAGAAGTATTTGCAGAAAAACACGGTTTAAAAATCGGAACCATTGCAGATCTCATTCATTACCGCATGACCAATGAACAAACCGTTGAACGTTTGTCTCAAGAAAGCATTGAAACCGAATACGGTGCATTTGAACTATATAAGTACCGTGAAATCGGCAACCCAGATATTCACGTTGCCTTAGTCAAAGGTGATCCGAAACAAGGCGTGACCACTGTCCGTGTACATGGCTTCAGCCCGATTCGTGACTTATTAAAATTACATAAAGCTGATGGTTCATCTGCCTGGAATTTAGATCTCGCAATGAAAACCATTGCTGCAAGTGATCGTGGTGTATTGGTGTGGATTGGTCAGGATCATCTAGAAGACCTTGGTCCTGCACTGAACAACTTAAACCAGCCAAAACCACTCAAATCCAATGCTGCATTGTCTCATCAATACCAAACCATTGGTGTCGGTGCACAGATTTTACGTGATTTAGGCGTTGAGAAAATGAAGTTGTTGAGTTCTCCACTTCGTTTCAATGCTTTATCCGGTTTTAATTTAGAGGTAGTGGAATACATCACTGCCGATCAAATCACAGCAAAATAATCGAGGTTGCTATGGCAATTCGCCGAATTGAAGGTTTATTACATCTCGCAAGCGAAGGTCGTTATGCGATCTTAGTCGGTCGTTTCAACAGCTTCGTTGTTGAACATTTACTTGAAGGCGCAATCGACACTCTAAAACGTCATGGCGTTGCAGAAGAAGCGATTACCGTTATTCATGCACCAGGTGCATGGGAACTGCCGATTGTTGCGAAAAAATTAGCAGCTTCAAATAAATTTGATGCCATCATTGCATTAGGTGCAGTGATTCGTGGCAGCACACCTCACTTTGACTTTGTTGCAGGTGAATGTGCAAAAGGCTTAGGCGTGGTTGCTCTTGAAAGCACAATGCCAGTAATCAATGGTGTATTGACTACAGACAGCATTGAACAAGCAATCGAACGTTCTGGTACGAAAGCAGGAAATAAAGGTAGCGAAGCTGCATTGACTGCAATCGAAATGGTTAACTTATTAAAGGCAATTTAAAGCATGTCGCAAACACTTCAGGCCGCTTATGCAGCGAAACGCAAAGCACGTCGTTTTGCTGTACAAGGGATTTATGAATGGCAAATGAGTCAGAACCCAGTACATGAAATTGAAGCACGCACGCGTGTAGAAAATGCCATGCATAAAGTTGACCTTAACTATTACCATGAATTACTCACTCAAGTGATTGCTCAACATGAAGCTTTAGATGAGTTGCTCATTCCTGTACTTGACCGTGAGTTAAGTGCATTGGATGGTGTCGAGCTTGCTACTCTACGACTTGGTGCTTATGAATTACGAGATCATCTCGAAGTTCCATACCGTGTTGTACTTGATGAAGCAATTGAGCTAGCTAAACACTTTGGTGGTGCAGATAGTCATAAATATATCAATGGTGTATTAGACCGTCTTTCATCAAAGCTTCGTGAAGCTGAAAAACAACAAGCAAAATAATAGGCTTGATGTTGTATGGCTGAGTTTTCCATTATTGAACGTTACTTTAAACGTGCATCAAAATCTGATGTCAGTTTAGGTATCGGGGATGACTCAGCCATCGTTACCCCCCCTCCTTCACAACAACTGGTGATCTGTGCAGATACACTGGTTGCTGGTCGTCATTTCCCCTTAGATACTGCTGCTCACGCCATCGGCTGGAAAAGTGTCGCTGTCAATTTATCAGACTTGGCGGCAATGGGAGCAAAACCCCATAGTATTTTACTCGCACTTAGTCTCCCGACTGTTGATCATGACTGGCTGGCTGGCTTTAGTCAGGGCTTGTTCGATTGCTGCGATCAGTTTGGTGTCAGCCTGATTGGCGGTGATACCACCCAAAGTGCTCAACTCACGATTAGTGTGACCGCCTTAGGTTGGATTGAACATGGTCAGGCCATTACTCGCGCAGGCGCTCAAATCGGCGACTATATTTGTGTCAGTGGGCAAATTGGCGATGCTGCGTTTGGATTACAGCATCTCGGACACGCACTACAACAACGCTTAGATTATCCAACCCCACGTTGTCATTTGGGTCAGCAGCTCAAAGGGTTGGCATCAAGTATGATTGATATCTCAGATGGATTGGCTCAAGACTTAGGTCATATTTTAAAAGCATCCAATGTCGGTGCAAAATTACAGCTTGAGCAGCTTCCGCTAGATCTATCACTCAAACAACTTGAATTGCAACAAGCTTGTCATTATGCACTTGCAGGCGGTGATGATTACGAATTATGCTTTACAATATCACCGCAAAACTTCAAAAAACTGTCGCGACAACAATTAGATGTTCCGCTTACAATAATCGGTGAAATTACCCAACAAACTGGATTGTTATTTGAGTATATGGGTCAAGCACACCCATTACATGTTCATGGATACCAACACTTTGCATAAGCCTCCCATTCACTTTAACCAAATGACTTGGTTTGACCGCTTCATCGTATTCTGCGGAGTCGGTTTTGGCTCTGGTTTAGCACCTAAAGCGCCTGGAACTTTTGGTTCTGCCTTTGCATTGTTATTTGTACCACTGTGGTTATATCTGGGTTTGCCAGCAAGTCTCATTGCGATCATATTGATGTCCTTAATTGGCATTTATATCTGTGGGCATACCGCAAAAGTCATCAATGTTCATGATGATGGGCGTATTGTTTGGGATGAGTTCGCAGGTCAATCGATCACCCTTTTACCTTTGCTGTATTTACAGCAAATGAATTGGCTATGGGTCATTGTTGGATTCGTATTATTCCGTATATTTGATGTCTGGAAACCTTTTCCAATTAGTTGGGCCGACCAAAAAGTGTCTGGCGGCTTTGGAATTATGCTGGATGACATTATTGCCGGAATTTGGGCAGCACTCTGTATTTTTATTCTTCATTTTATATTTTGACTTAAGCCATTGAATTAGAGTTAGTTATGTCAACAACTGTTATTATTCTTGCAGCAGGGAAAGGAACGCGAATGCGTTCACAACTACCAAAAGTATTACAACCACTTGCAGGTCGTCCACTGCTTGGACATGTGATTCAAACGGCAAAAAAACTCCATGCCCAAAATATTATTACCATTTATGGGCATGGCGGTGAACTGGTTAAACAAAACTTTGCTGCTGAACAAATCGAATGGGTTGAACAAGCAGAACAACTCGGAACAGGTCATGCCGTGCAAATGACTTTGCCTGTTCTACCTCAAGAAGGTGTTTCACTGATTCTATCAGGCGATGTACCCTGTATTCAGGCAGATACGCTACAAAAATTATTGGATGCATCAACGCAAACAGGCATTGGCTTAGTGACGCTCACTGTAGATGATGCAACAGGTTATGGTCGTATTGTTCGTCAAGATGGCAAAATCCAGGCCATTGTTGAACATAAAGATGCCAACGAAGAACAACGCCAAATTAAAGAATTTAATACAGGCATTTATTGTGTAAACAATGCAAAACTTCACGAATGGTTGCCTCAACTTTCCAATGAAAATGCGCAAGGTGAATATTACCTCACCGATATTGTCGCGATGGCAATCGCAGATGGCTTAGAAGTTGCCTCAGTTGAACCAGAGCTTGCGTTCGAGGTTGAAGGTGTGAATAACCGCTTACAACTTGCTACGTTGGAGCGTCAGTTCCAACAGCAGCAAGCCAAAGAATTGATGCTACAAGGTGTTCACCTTATTGACCCAAATCGTTTTGATTTACGTGGCAGTTTAAAATGTGGACAAGACGTACAAATTGATGCCAACGTCATCATCGAAGGTGACTGTGAACTGGGTGATAATGTACAACTCGGTGCAGGCTGTATTCTGAAAAATACCCGTATTGCTGCTGGTACAAAAGTTCAAGCCTATAGCATTTTTGAAAATGCCATCGTTGGTGAAAATACCCAAATTGGGCCTTTCGCACGTTTACGTCCAGGCGCCAATCTTGCTAATGACGTACATATCGGCAACTTCGTTGAAGTGAAAAACTCAAATATCGGACTAGGCTCCAAAGCCAATCATTTCACCTACTTAGGTGATGCAGATATTGGTGCAAGCTGTAATATCGGTGCAGGAACGATTACTTGTAATTACGATGGTGCAAACAAACACCGCACTGTCATTGAAGACAATGTATTCATTGGTACCAATAACTCATTGGTTGCACCAATCAGAATTGGTCAAGGCGCAACAACTGGTGCAGGATCAACCCTCACCCGAGATGTGGCTGAGCATAGTTTAGCTGTCGAACGCGCAAAACAGTTTGAGAAAGCAAATTATCAACGTCCCCAAAAGTTGAAAAAATAAGAGGATAAAATTATGTGTGGTATTGTTGGTGGCGTTGCTGAACGTTGTGTAACTGATATTTTAATTGAAGGACTTAAACGTCTTGAATATCGCGGTTATGACTCTGCTGGTTTAGCATTACTCAATAATCAAAAAATCTTACGTGAACGTCGTGTTGGTAAAGTTGCCAACTTGGCTGAAGCCGTATCAGAACAGCATTTAACAGGAAATGTGGGTATTGCACACACACGTTGGGCAACACATGGCAAACCAACTGAAAATAATGCGCATCCGCACGTTTCGGGTAATGTTGCTGTGGTTCATAACGGCATCATTGAAAATTACCAAGAGCTTAAAGATGAATTACAAGCGCTTGGCTATGTGTTTACCTCACAAACCGATACCGAAGTTGTTGCACATCTCGTTAACGATGCATTAAAACAGACAGATAGCTTGCTGGAAGCAGTACAAAAAATAACTCCTCGACTGAAAGGTGCTTATGCACTAGGCATTGTACACACTGCACATCCTGATGAACTCATCACAGTTCGTGAAGGTTCACCGCTGGTCATTGGTGTAGGTATAGGCGAGAACTTTATCAGTTCTGACCAATTGGCTTTATTACCAGTTACCAACCGCTTCGTCTATTTAGAAGAAGGCGATATCGCTCGCTTAACCCGTACCAGCATTGAAGTTTTTGCAAATGGTGAGCTTGTAGAACGTCCAATGAAAGAGTTAGATGCAACGGTAAGCAATGCATCTAAAGGTGAATACAAGCACTTCATGCTGAAAGAGATTTATGAGCAACCTGAAGCAATTCAGCAAACCATTTCTCAAGCGCTCAATGGCAATAACTTACGTGAAGATTTCCTCAGCCATGCCAATGCTGATTTTGCCAAAATCCAGCAAATTCAGATCATTGCTTGTGGTACCAGTTACCATGCAGGCATGATTGCCAAATACTGGTTTGAACAACTGATTGGTGTACCTTGCCAAGTTGAGATTGCAAGTGAATTCCGCTATCGCAATCCAGTAATCGTAGCAAATACCCTATATGTCTGTATTTCACAATCAGGTGAAACTGCAGATACACTAGCAGCGTTACGTGAAACACAAAAACGTGCCAAAGCCAACAATATTGACATCAGCACCATGACGATTTGTAACGTTGCGACCTCATCTATGGTACGCGAAACAGATCACCATTTACTGACATTGGCAGGCCCTGAAATCGGTGTTGCTTCGACCAAAGCATTTACCACGCAACTTGCGGCATTGATGCTATTGATCTTAAAAATTGGTCAAGTCAAACAGCGTTTGTCTGCTGCTCAATTTGCTGAGATCACGGAAGCCTTATGGCATTGCCCTAAAGTTATTTTAGATACTTTACAAGGCAATACTGAAATCCTGCGTTTATCGGCATTGTTTGTTGAGAAAAATCACTGCTTATTCTTAGGTCGTGGTACACATTTCCCGATCGCGCTAGAAGGCGCATTGAAACTGAAAGAAATTTCATATATTCATGCCGAAGGTTATGCCGCAGGTGAATTAAAGCACGGGCCATTGGCATTAGTTGACAATGAAATGCCTGTCGTCATCTTAGCACCACATGATGAAATGCTGGATAAACTCAAATCGAATATGGAAGAAGTACAAGCCCGTGGCGGTGAGTTATTTGTATTCGCAGATGAAAACAGTGGTATCCATGGTAAAGATCGCCAACATGTTGTACATATTCCAGCAGTAAATGAATGGTTAGCACCAATTGTTTACAGCGTACCTGTACAACTCTTGTCTTACCACGTCGCAGTGTTACGTGGTACAGATGTCGATCAACCACGTAACCTTGCGAAGAGTGTGACAGTAGAATAATTCTTAGCTCGAAGGAGGGTTCGCCCTCCCTCGAGTTTTCTTTATATTTTTTAGTTAATGAGAATAAAAATTTTAAGTTTAAGCCACATAACGTGTGGTTTTATGATTCAACAAAATGATTGAATTCAAAATAATCACGCCGAAAATTGAGACCAAAATCAGTTTCCAGTCCACAAACAACAACGACGTTAATAAAATCACCACATCAATACCCATTTGCACTTTTCCAGCCGGGATTTTAAAACGTTCCTGTAAATACAAAGCCAATAAATTGATCCCACCTAAGCTCGAACGATGTCTAAATAGAATCAAAAAACTTACACCCATCAATACATTGGCAAAAATCGTGGCGTAAATCGGATTGACATCAGAAAGATGGAAAAATTGTGGAATAATTTCAGTAAATCCAGCCAGTAATGCAACAGCAATAAAGGTTTTCACCACCAGTGCGATGCCCATCTTTTTGTAGGCAAAATAATAGAATGGGATATTAATTAAGAAAAATAAGACACCAAACTTCAGGTCAGTAATGTAATGAATTAACAAAGATAGACCTGCCGTCCCACCTGTCATAATTCCTGCTTGCTGTAGTAAAGTCATAGCAAAAGAAAGAATGAATGTTCCGATCAACATCGCCAACGCATCTTCAATTTTAGAGTGCTGTTCAATCACAGGCATGACTGGACTTACCAGAGATACATTTTGCTCGGTATTCATAACGGTACAACTCAATAGGAGAACAGCTAAAGGGAGAGAGATCTTTCAAAGAAAGACATGGCATATTTGATCATTTTTATTTAAATTTCGCAATTTATTCTTATATTTTCGCCATAAATGCAATTTATATTCAAAATACTTCATTTCGAATAGTCTATATCTTTCAATAAGCCTGCTTTTTTATTTTGCATTAAATGAAATGACAACGAGATCCCTTTTACTTAATCGCAATCCCGTTTTCTTTTAGTTTTTCTAGCACAATTGAGGTATTGAGATTACTGACGCCAAAATTCTTAGAAGACAAAATCCCGATGAGTTTAACCATCTCATCTAAATTTTTAACCGCTACTTTAAGTGCAAAGTCATAACTACCTGTTAATTTATGAATATCTTTCACGGCAGGCTCATGTAGCAGAAACTCAACAAAACGATCATGGGTTGCATCACTATAGTTTTGCAATTTCACTTCAATAATACCCATGATCGGTGCCGGATCTGCACTCAACGCAATTTGAGCATAATACCCGGTAATAATTTTCTTCTGTTCAAGCTGAACACGACGACGAGAACATTGCGAGGTCGACAAACCCACCAATTCAGCAAGTTCCTGATTGGCCAACCGTCCATTCATTTGTAAATGATGGATAATTTTCTGATCAAAATCATCAAGCTCGACTGTCATAAAACGCTCAATTCTGCCTTAAGTCATGTTTTAACTGATGCTGATTCATCAGTTTTAGAAGTTTAACGCCTTTGGATCAATCGTCACAAGCCTATACCAAAATTGCAGCAGCCTGAATGCGTTGAACGCCTTGTTCTAACATGTTATGCCATGCGCTTTGTAATGAACCATTTAAATCAATCGCTTTACAGGCATCTTCAATCACATAGGTTTTAAAACCCATCTGTGCAGCATCCAGTGCCGTCCACGCCACACAAAAATCGGTGGCAATCCCCACAATATAGACCGTATCAATTTGGTGTTCTGTTAAATAGCCCTTTAGACCTGTCGGTGTTTTACGATCTGCTTCCATAAAGGCTGAATAACTATCAATATTGACGTGAAAGCCTTTGCGGATAATCAGTTGCGCGGTTGGAATATCAAGATCGGGGTGGAATTCAGCATCGTGTGTGCCTTGTACACAATGTCTTGGCCATAACACTTGGGTTCCATATGGCAACTCAATGGTTTCAAATGGAACTTGATTTTCGTGATTATCAGCAAAAGAAATATGCTGATCGGGATGCCAGTCTTGGGTCAGCACGACGGTTTCAAACTGACGCGCTAGTTGATTAATCACTGGGATAATTTGATCAGCGTCAGTGACTGCCAAGTTTCCACCCGGTGTAAATCCATTTTGCACATCAACAACAATTAATGCGCTATGTTTTGAATCGCTTTGCATCTCATTATTCAACCTAGATTGCTCCTTGTACAATACGCTGCCTCATTGTTTCTGACTAGCCAAACAGGCACAAACTTTTCATAAGATGAAAATTATTCAAGTTAAAGATGAATGAAAGTTTTCGGCTGTTTGACTAAAGCATATTGTTCTTATGCCGCTGATCAGTCATAATTTGCATAATTGTCATTCAATCGAATTCATTATTGAACGACGAATCAAAATACTGCAACCATCCAATATTTCGTTTCAACTAATTCAATCTCGGATGGGAAAATAGGATAGTTTTTTAAAATGACTCAGCTAGCACAGAATATTCAAGGCTCAATTGTCGCACTCGTCACCCCTATGTTTGAAGATGGTCGCGTAGATTGGAAGAGTCTTGAGAAGCTCGTTGAGTGGCACATCCAACAAGGTACACATAGTATTGTTGCTGTTGGCACAACGGGCGAAGCCTCTACATTAAGTATGGAAGAACACACACAAGTCATCAAAGAAGTGATTCGTGTAGCCAATAAACGCATTCCAATTATCGCGGGTACAGGTGCAAACTCAACTCACGAAGCAATTGAACTAACCAAAGCAGCCAAACAACTCGGTGCTGATGCAGCATTGCTCGTTACGCCATATTATAATAAACCAACACAAGAAGGCTTATATCAACACTATAAAGCAATTGCTGAAGCAGTTGATATTCCACAAATTCTTTATAATGTTCCAGGTCGTACTGGTGTTGACATGCAAAATGAAACCGTGATTCGTTTAGCTGATGTTAAAAACATTGTTGGGATTAAAGATGCAACAGGCGATGTACCACGTGGTCAAGCCCTCATCGAAGGTCTAAATGGTAAAATCGCAGTTTACTCAGGCGATGACGAAACTGCTTGGGAACTGATTTTATTGGGTGCCAAAGGCAATATCTCAGTTACTGCCAACGTTGCACCAAAACAAATGAGCGAAGTTTGTGAAGCTGCCTTGGCAGGTGATAAAGCAAAAGCACAAAGTTTGAATCAACAAATTGCAAATCTACACAATATTTTGTTTTGCGAATCAAACCCAATTCCTGTGAAATGGGCGTTGCATGAGATGGGATATATTAGTACAGGTCTACGCCTGCCTTTAACCGCTCTCGCAGAACAATATCGTGAACCGCTCCGCACAGATCTCAAAACTGCGGGCATTATTTAATACGAGCAATTTATGATGCAATTACGTCTTGGTGTTGTCCTTGTCATTTCAGCTTTAAGTTTGGCTGGTTGTGGTCGTTTTGCCCTCAATAATCATTCTTTAGATTATAAAAAAGCGCAAGCGCTTGAACCACTCAAATTCCCTGAGAATGCAACGGTAAGACCATTCACGCCATTGTATCCAGCCCCAACGGTTGATCCACTTGCGATTCAACATGCGCCAACATTTGAGAACGCAACTGGCAACCGTTATGCATTGCCTCGTCCAGAGTCAATGAAAACTGCAAGCAATACCACTGAAGCGGCAGCAACGACTTTAGGTCGTCCACAATTGGTGATGGATGGGAATAAAAACCCATTACTGAAAGTGGAAGGCCCAACAGCAACTGCATGGCAATATACTTTTGCGACCGTCAACAGCCTCAACTACAAAGTCATTTCTCAAGCAGATCATGGCTATGAAGCGACTATTAAGGTTGGTGATCAGAACTACCTATTGAAGCTTACTGCTGTTGGCTCAAATAACACCATTGCCCTCTTCAAACTTGACACCACTTTTGCAGACCCAGCGGTTGCAACTGAAGTGTTAGCTCAGATTTACCAAAATTGGCCAGCCTAGTCGTTTACTAGGCATTTTTTTCAAAAGGTTCCCCCATGTTAAAACAAACCTTGCTCTATACTGGTAAAGCTAAATCTGTATATGAGACAGACAATGCTGATCACCTGATCTTAGTATTCCGTGATGATGCCTCGGCATTCAACGGTGAAAAAATTGAGCAATTGGACCGTAAGGGCAAGGTCAACAACCGTTTTAACGCCTTCATCATGGACAAATTAGCTGCTGCAGGTATTGAAACGCATTTTGAAAAATTGCTTTCTCCAACTGAAGTGCTGGTTAAAAAACTTCAGATGATTCCAGTTGAATGTGTGATTCGTAACTATGCCGCTGGTTCTCTTTGCCGTCGTTTAGGTGTTGAAGAAGGTAAGGAATTAACTCCGCCAACATTTGAATTGTTCTTCAAAGATGATGCGCTTGGCGATCCAATGGTGAACGAATCTCAAGCGATTGCTTTAGGTTGGGCAACTGCGGAACAACTTGAAAAAATGAAAGAACTCACTTACCAAGTAAATGATGTGCTTAAAGCATTATTCGACGCAGGTAATATGATTCTGGTTGATTTCAAACTTGAATTCGGTGTGTTCCATGACCGTATCGTTTTGGGTGATGAGTTCTCTCCAGACGGTTGCCGTTTATGGGATAAAGATACCAAGAAAAAATTAGATAAAGACCGTTTCCGCCAAGGTTTAGGTGGTGTGGTTGAAGCTTATGAAGAAGTTGCTTCTCGTTTAGGTATTAACTTAGATGATATCTAAGCCTAGCTAAGCTGTTACTTCTAAATAAAAAACCAGTCTATTCAGGCTGGTTTTTTATTGTCTATTCAAAAATAATCGACTTCATTTTAAATATCAATATCATATAAATCATAAACTTAAAATTCATAAAATCAGCTTTGCGAATTTTTTTCTAACCTTATGTTTTTATATTGTTTTTGAAAGTATTTTGATCCTCCTACCATGTTCACAAATGTTTACAAAACTTGAGTTAGAAGATCAAAATGAATGCTCCCATTTTAAAGACTTTTCCTTTAAGTCTAAGTAGTAGTCTGATTCTGCTTGCCCTATATAGCAATGTTCATGCGGCTGAGAACAATCCAATAGAACCCGAACAAGTCAAAACACTCGCGACCATTGTGGTCACAGGAACCCGTGCCAACAATCGCTCACAAACAGAGTCCTTACAGCCGATTGATGTGATTAGTGCCAAAGAACTGACTGAGCGCACCGGCTCTAATGAACTCGGGACTGCACTATCTCGAATTATTCCTTCAATTAATTTTCCACGTCCAACCGTGGTGGATGGAACTGAACTGGTTCGACCTGCTCAACTGAAAGGACTTGCACCTGATCAAGTACTGGTTTTGGTTAATGGTAAGCGTCGCCACACAGGTGCCTTTATTAACCTTGGCGGAACCATTGGTCGTGGCTCTGCCCCAACCGATTTGAATGCGATTCCGATCTCAGCGATTAGCCGTGTCGAAGTACTCCGTGAAGGTGCATCGGCCCGCTATGGTTCCGATGCGATTGCAGGCGTGATTAATATTATTTTGAAATCCAACCCGACGCATGGTGAAGCTGGGATTAAATACGGGATTTATAACAAAGGAGATGGTGAACAAAAACAATCCTTTGTTTCTGGTGGAACTAAACTGAATAATTATGGTTATGCGATTTTTTCAGGGGAATGGCAGGATAGCCAAGCCACCAACCGTGCAGGTGCTGACCTGCGTGATCCAAAATCAAGCACCTATGGACAGCGCACTTTCCGTTTTGGGGATCCAGATTCCGATGAGGTAAAAGCAGCCTTGAATTTAGGTTATGACCTCAGTGATCATGCAGAGCTATATTCTTTTGCGACCTATAGCCATCGTAATGCAGAAACTGCTGGATTCTATCGTTTAAACAATGCCTCCAATAATATTCCTGCTCTTTTTCCAAATGGTTATCTACCCATCATTCAGGGCCAACTCGATGATTTTGGCGCAGTTGCAGGGATCAAAGGTGATTGGTCAGACTGGCATTATGATGCCTCGGTGAATTATGGTTTAAATCGTTATGATGTCGATACCAAGACCATTAATGTTGATCTCTATAAAGATACAGCCACCACACCTTTCGGCTTTCAGAATGGTACGCTGAAAAATGCACAAACAGTGGTGAATTTTGATCTTTCTCGAGAGTTTAATCTTGCAGCCCTTGCAAGCCCGCTGAATGTTGCCTTTGGTACGCAATATTTAAATCAGAAATATCAAATCCAAGCGGGTGATCCAGCCTCCTATTATAAAAGTGGCTCTTCTGGTTTAGCAGGCTTTCGCTCTGCCGATGCAGGTGAATGGTCACGCGACAGTTATGCAGCTTATTTGGATCTAGAAGCCAGTTTGACTGAAAAATTATCTGCATCTACAGCATATCGCCACGAATATTATAATGATTTTGGACATACCGATAATGCATCATTATCTTTGCGCTATGCGATTCATCCAGCTGTTGCGATACGTGGAAGTGCATCTACCGGTTTCCGGGCGCCAAGTCTTGCTCAACAATATTTTGCGCAAACCTCCTCACAACTGGTCAATGGTCAATTTGCTGAAGCAGGAACCTTCCCCACCACGTCATACGTTGCTCAACTACTTGGTGCAGAACAACTCAAACCAGAGAAATCCAAGAACTATAGTGTAGGTTTAGTGCTTACCCCAACTGATCAACTGTATGTGACTTTGGATGCTTATCAAATCGACATTGATAATCGAATTAGTCTGTCCTCCAATATCAATGCCAGCAGTGCGACCGTCCGCCAATACCTGAATTCAAAAGGGATCACCGACACCAACTTCAACACGATTCGTTATTTCAACAATGCCAGCGATACCCGCACGCGTGGTGTTGACTTAGTTGCAACCTATAAATGGACTGCATTGCCTTATGGCGAACTCAATACATCATTGGCCTACAACTACAATAAAAATAAAGTGACCCACGTGGATGGTAATCCTGCCATCTTAGATGCTCTGGGCATTAACCTCACGCGTCTTGATCGTCGAGAGCAATACGGTTTATTGGCTGGCAGTACGCCTGAGCATAAGTTCAGTTTAGCCAATGACTATAAGCTTGGAAACTTCACTGTGAATACCAATGTCACACGTTATGGTAGCTTTAAAACCTTTAGTAATTCAGGCGAAGCCAAAGACCAAAAATTCTCAGCCAAATGGTTACTCGATTTAGCACTTTCTTACCAATATCAAAACTGGAACTTTACCATTGGCGGTGACAATATTACCGATGTTTATCCTGATAAAGATGTTTATGACATCAACCAATCCACAGGCGGTAGCTTGCCTTATAGCCAGTTCTCGCCTTTTGGCTTTAATGGCGCGTTCTATTACGGCAAGATCAATTATCGTTGGTAATAGTCAAAAACCGAGCCAGATGGCTCGGTTTTCAGTTTAATTCTGCACGTTCTGATAAATAAGTTTGCCTTCTTTATAAGTGGCCAATACCTTAATGTTTTTAATCTCACGACTGGGTACAGTCAACGGGTTCTGATTCAGAATGACCAAGTCAGCTAATTTACCTTGGCTTAAAGTACCCTTGGTCTGATCCTCAAAGTACTGATACGCGGCCCAATCTGTCATCGACTTTAATGCCAGATAAGGGCTAATGCGCTCATCAGCACCCAACACATAATTGCTCCGCGTCACTCGGTTCACGGTCGCATCCAGCATCATCATACTGCTCGGTGGTACCACAGGTGCATCATGATGCTCGGTAAAGATCAGATGCTTTTTTAAAGCGGTTGCGGTTGGCGAAATATGTGCAGCGCGAGTTTCGCCTAAGGTTTGCTGGCGATGCCAATCGCCCCAGTAAAAGGTATGTAGTGAAAAGAAAGATGGAATAATATCTAAGGCTTTGAGCTGATCCAGTTGATCATCACGAATGGTTTGCGAATGGATCAATACGCTACGACGATCTGCTAGTCCTTGTTTTGCTGTAGCATCCTTCACTACCTCAATAAATTGATCAATCGCAGCATCGCCATTGGCATGCGCCAGTACTTGCCACCCTTGCTTAAAGGCTAAATTGATATAGTCCTTGACCTGCTGATCATTACTTATGGCAGGATAGCCCTTATAAGTCTTATCTTTACCTTCAGGTGGTACCAAATAGGGTTGTGTCAGCCAAGCGGTTTTACCTTGAGGCGAACCATCTAAACTGATTTTCACTCCACCAATACGAAAATGATGATCATACTGTCGCTGACTGCCTTGCTTGAGCATATAGTCTTGGCTGGTGGTGATATCGGGATAAGAAACCACATCAATTGGCAGTCGATTCTGCTTAGCTAAGACATGCCACATTTCAGTAGTCCCCTGATCAGCCCGCCCTTCTTGTACCGTGGTAAAACCATTTTTTACATAGACATCAATCCCTTTTTCTGCGATCTGGAACATTACCGCAGGCGGCACGTCTTTAAAAATTGAGCCAATTGCGGTAAATAAAGCGGACTCTTCTAACACGCCATTTGGGACATTTGAGTTGGCTTCACGGCGAATCACACCCCCTGCTGGATTCGGAGTGTTTTGATTGATCTTCAATAATTCAAGTGCTTTATGATTGACGGATGCTAAATGCCCAGATTGATGCAAGATCATTACAGGTTGCTCTTGAGACACCCGATCGAGATCGGTTGCCGTAGGATGACGCTGCTCATTCAGTTGTGCATCATCATAGCCATTACCCAAAATCCAGCCGCCCATGGTTTTAATCACGGATGGATTTTGGGCTTTCCAACTATTCAGCACATTCACCAAAGAATTGATATCTGAGACCTGACCATCAGGCATGGGGTAGAGATTGGCGACCATTTGATGGAAACCAACCATATTCACATGACTATGCGCATCAATAAAACTTGGCAATAAGGTTTTATTTTTTAGATCAATCGATTGAACTTTTTTATCCGCCAAGCGTTCAGCCTGCTGCTTTGAGCCCACAAAAACAATTTTTCCATCCTTTACCAACAGGGCTTCAGCATATTCAGGACTATTACCTGACATCGTCAGAATCGGGCCACCATAAAACAGTTGTTCTGTTGCAGTGACAGGTACTGCCGTCGTTGCACAGCCCGCAACAGCCAGTGAAATAGACGTGAATAAAACGCAGTGTTTGAGATAAGTACGGTTCATTAATTAAAACCCATATTTTTATTATGTCTTTTTTGATTAAAGCGGATTCTGTTTGTAATAGAAAGCATTCACTGATTATTTTTGTAATGTTTGGTCAAGTTCCGAACAGCTCTACATAGGCTATGCACACGACATAGCACAAGGTTTAAAACATTTTTGCTAGCTTATTGGAGACTTTAATCGCAAGATCATCGACATAATGGCTATAAGGTTGTGCCAACACAATGCTCAATAACACACTCAATAAGCTCGCCAATAATCCTGCATTTAAATAGGAAAAACCCCACTGCACATGCAATAGATTAAATAATGGAATCCCCAAAGCGTAAACTACAGCAAGATGAATTAAATAAATTGAAAATGAGATTTTGCCTAAAAACACCAAAACAGTCCGATCAAAAAACTGTGCTAACCACTTACCTTTGAGTACTGCATAAACAATGCAAAAGCCACCGATAAAGTTGAGATAGTCATAGCTCTGCTCACCCCAAAATTGAGTAAAAAACTGATAACTGTTGCTGCTGTTGTGTGCGCCACAAAAATACAATCCCAACAAAAATAGCAGTACTGAAACTGCTGTACTCAGTTCTGCAGCATAGAGAAACAGTCCCATCCCCAAAACGAAACTGAGAAGACCCAGCAACACGGTTTGCGAGATCATATACGCGGTCAAAATGCTAATGATGAGAAATAGACCACATAGAATTGGCAACTTGCCATAGAAATAACAGGCCAGATAAATCACCAGTGACCCAAGCAACTCAATTTGCATGGTCCACAGCACCCAGTTATAGCTGGAATCACCAAATAAAAATGCACCAATACTGCCTTCATATAAGGCCGTACCCAGTTGCGGATGTGGGTTGGCAAGTGCTGCTCCCCATTCGGAAACATGCGACACATCGACAGGCACAAAACACACCAGATAAGCGATGATACAAGAGACGAAGGCTGGAATTGCCAAACGTGGGTAACGTTTGATCAAGGAATTTTTCAATTGTATTGCGGTATTGTGCTTTTTAAAACTGGATAATGTCAGTACAAAACCACTTAAAACAAAGAACACAAAAACCGCGCCTGTACCTGAATAAAAGAAGGCCAACGGCGAGTGATGTAACTGCGCAAAAAAATTATATTGTGGTACAGCACTTACATCAAAATTATGCAGTTGTGGAAAAAAGGTCAGTGATAAATGTGACAACACAACAGCGAGACATGCCAAGCCTCGGATACTTTCCGCAGCATTAATTTTGTTTGTGGTCATGGTGGAGCTTGATCATCCTTGATAAGCGGGATGATGCGACCTTTTATCTGTAGTGTCTAGAGGTCGCTTACAAAAATACAGTGACTGTTCAGCGCAGCAGCAACACCAAGCTAAACCAGAGAATATTTTAGCGTTTTTTCTGTGTTGCTACCCAACATAGAATTGAACCCAAACACACCATAAATGCACCATACCAGAAAGAAAGGCCTAATGGCGTACTGAGTAGAATTGCCGAAAAAAAGGCGGATAAAACTGGAATAAAATAGGATGCACCTGCCAATAGCGTTACATTGCCATGCAAAATCCCAACATTCCAAGCGGCATAACCAAAGCCCATCGCTGCTGCCGCAAAAAACAATGAAATTGAAGAAGACCAATCAAAATCAAATGTGCCGCCCCCCATCAATGCATATTTAATCCAAAGCACCGCCGAGACGAGAATAAAAAATAGGGTGATGCCATTGCTGCCCTGCGCAATTCTTGCTGTGAGCGTACAGTAGGCAGCCCACAGTAATGTTCCAATAAAGGCAAGCCCATAACTGAATGGATTGTGCTGAATGTTTTGTAACATCCCTGCCAAATCTAAGCCCTGCTCGCCACCGAGTACCCAACAGATCCCCAATATTGAAATGATAAAGCCAGGAATAATCAGAAAATTGGCTTTTTGCTGATTAAAAATAATGGCAGCCACCATGGTAAAGGTTGGCCATAAATAATTGACCATCCCCACCTCAATCGCCTGTCGATTATTACTGCTATAACCAATCGAAAGCGATAAACAAATTTCATAGGCAACAAATAGAATACTGCCCCAGATCAAATAGGTTTTGGGAAAACTTTTGAGGCTGGTCCAGCCGACCGAGAACAGCAGGAAAATGGAGGCCAGTGTATAAATTAGCGCTGCACCACCCACTGCGCCAAAATGACTACTGACATCCTTAATCAAGGCAACGATCAAACTCCAAAGCAAGATCGCGACCAATCCAATCAATGTTGCTTTTTTTGCGTTCATTTTTATACAAATAGAATATTAAGGTCAAAGCAGAATTTATCGATGCGATTCGGAATTTTGCTTTGGACAGTTTTAAAATGATCGGTGAATTCACCGAGCTTTGATTACTGCTGCTGTTGTTCCTGTTGCCAACGGCGTTGCTGCAAACGTTCGCCTTCGACCTCACGTTTATTTAAGGCTCGTTCGTACAGTTTGGTACCGCGTAATTCTGGAGGCAAATAGTCCTGTAATACGAAGTGTTCAGGATAGTTGTGCGGATACAGATAATCCACCCCATAACCTTGCTGCTTCATCAACTTGGTTGGTGCATTGCGTAAGTGCAAAGGCACAGGCAGGTTTGCAGTTTTTTCTGCCAGCTCTAAGGCTTTGTTAATCGCAAGATAGGTGCTATTACTTTTCGGGCTAGTGGCCAGATACACGGCACATTGCCCTAGGATAATACGCGCTTCAGGCATCCCCACCGCTTGGACTGAACGGAAACACTCTCCCGCCAGCAACAAGGCATTTGGATTGGAATTGCCGATATCTTCCGATGCAGCAATCAGCATACGACGTGCAATAAAGACTGGATCTTCGCCACCTTTTAGCATGCGTGCCATCCAGTACAACGTCGCATCTGGATCACTACCGCGAATCGATTTGATAAATGCCGAAACCAGATCATAATGCTGCTCACCTGATTTGTCGTAACGCGCAATATTTTGCTGCGCGACTTTAACGACGATGGCATTGGTTACGAGATTCTCAATATCAGGCTCAAAGGTACTGGCAATCAAATCAATCAGATTAAGCGCCTTACGTGCATCACCTGCCGCAAACTGAATCAGCGCATCATATTCTTCAATCTGGATAAAACGTTCTTTTAAAAACTTATCCGTTTGAATCGCTTTATTCAACAGGGTTTGAATTGCTTCAGCACTCAGATTGTTCAGGGTATAAACCTGACAGCGAGACAGTAAGGCACTATTCACTTCAAAAGAAGGATTCTCTGTAGTTGCCCCAATCAAGGTAATTTTGCCTTTCTCGACCGCATTGAGTAAGGCATCTTGCTGCGATTTATTGAAGCGATGAATCTCGTCAATAAACACCACAGGGGTCAACAAGTCACCACTTTCGGCAATCACCTCACGAAGCTCTTTCACACCTGTATTGAGTGCAGATAGGCTAATAAAAGGACGATCCACGGCTTGAGCCAATAACAATGCAATCGTGGTTTTCCCGACCCCTGGTGGCCCCCAGAAGATAATCGAAGGCAGGTGCCCTTGATCAATCATCTGACGTAAAGGGGCATTTTCACCCAGCAAATGATCTTGTCCAATAATTTCGGACAAGTCACGAGGACGTAAACGTTCA
Organism: Acinetobacter sp. C26M; assembly: GCF_023702675.1. Classification (NCBI taxonomy): domain Bacteria; kingdom Pseudomonadati; phylum Pseudomonadota; class Gammaproteobacteria; order Moraxellales; family Moraxellaceae; genus Acinetobacter; species Acinetobacter sp. C26M. The sequence goes on along the minus strand of NZ_CP098478.1, from coordinate 66,255 downwards.
GGTAAAGGAATATGCGTATCTGACATCATCACTGGCTTTATGATCTTTTACCCTAGTCTATTGTGTCTGACTCAAATCTACAATTTGAATCTACACTCACGCGACATTCTATTGCGCGTTGTTGTTCTGAACCAACTGTTGCATCACGCGATAACTGGCTTTGATCCGTTCTTCATTGGGAAAATTGGTATTGGCTAACATGACAATTCCAATTTTTTGTTGTGGGATAAAAGCGGCATAAGCACCAAAACCATTACTTGAGCCTGTTTTATTAAAATAAGTCGCTGCTGAGGCAAGTTTTGGCTGCTTGATTGGTGTAACGGTATGACTTTCTAACGCCATTTTGCTCGAGTTCCCCTGTAAAAGTGTTTCAAGTGCTACTGGATAGGCATACTGTTCCCAGCCCAAACCTTGGGTCATTGCACCCACTTTAAAATAGCCCACATGGGTATTTTCAATCGCTTGGCGAAGTGGTTGTTTGAACTGCTGAGGATGAATTTGCGCATCGAGGAATTTCAGCATATCCGCACTACTACTTTTCAGACCATAAGCTTCTGCATCAAACATACCTGGCGAAACACGTATGGCTTGATCGGCTTTGTACCCCCATGCATATTGCGACATGTGCTGCTCAGGGACTCGAATAAAACTTTGTGTCATTCCTAATTGCGGCAGCAGCGTTTTTTCAATCAGTTCGCTATACGGCTTTTTCATGGCCAAGGCTGTGACATAGCCCATCAAACCAATACTCGGGTTGGAATATTGACGCGCAGCGCCAACTTTGGTCTTTGCTTGCCAAGTCTGAAAATATTTCAGCATATCTTGTTGCTGCACCACGTCATCAGGGAATTGCAGCGGAAAACCACCTGCAGTATAAGTTCCGAGATTCAATAAGGTGGCACGATTGACCATAGTATTCTTAAGTTCAGGGAAATATTTGGCAGGATGATCCGACAAAGACAGCTGTCCTTGTGCCTGTGCATAAGCCGCTAATGTCGCATTAAAGGTCTTACTGACCGAACCAAGTTCAAATAAAGTACTGTTACTTACCGCTTGTTGGTTTTGCTTAGAGGCAAGCCCATAATTCACAAAATAATGTTTACCATTCAGGGTCACAGCAACGGCCATACCTGGAATCTTATATTGTGCTAATAAAGGCTTAAACTGCTGGTCTACAATCGTTTGAACTTGTTGCTCAGTCAAAGTCCCAGCCCAAAGAACCGAGCTACAGGACAACAGTCCTGTAAGTAAAAATAGTTTTTTTAAAGTCATAGAAAAGTAGTTCGGCTGATTCATTGTGTATTCACTTGAAGTTAAAATTTAATTGGCATGAAGTTTAAGTAGTTTGGCACGTGATCCATCTTCGATCACCCAGATTGAACCATCTTGGGCTTGATGTAGGCCACGAATGCGTTGTTTCATCTCAAGTCGTTGAACTTCTTGGACAGGCTTAGCAGCTAAATCTACCACCACAATGGCTTCAGAAGATAAACCACCAATCAACGCTTTGTGTTGCCACAAAGGAAACTGCTGACCTGAATAAATAATCAAGCTAGAAGGTGAAATCACAGGGGTCCAATCGATTTCAGGGGCTTTAAATTCTGGACGGGTATGATGGTCTGGAATAGGCAAACCTGAATAATGGTCGCCATTCGAAACCGTTGGATAGCCATAGTTTTCCCCTTTCACAATCCGGTTTAATTCATCACCGCCTTTAGGACCCATTTCAACCACCCATAGTTGCCCTTGCTGATCGAAGGCCATTCCCAGTGGATTACGATGACCCAATGACCAAATCTCCGCAGTTACACCACCTTGCTGATAAAACGGATTGCCTTCCGCAGCAGTTCCATCTGCATTTAAACGCAGAATTTTACCGAGATTACTGTTTAAATCCTGAGCTGGTTCAAACTTTTGGCGTTCACCCGAGCTGACCCAAAGTTTGCCATCGGGACCAAACTGCATGCGATGACCATAATGACCTTGCCCTGACACTTTTGGCACTTGCCGCCAGATGGTTTTTAAATCTATGAGCTTGGGTTGCATAGAATCGGATAAATCCAGTTTTGCATGTGCAATCTCTGCACCATAGCCACCTTGACCTTTACTGGCATAGCTCAAATATAGTTCATGATTCTGCTGAAAATCAGGATGCAAAATGACATCACCTAAACCACCTTGCCCACCATAACTGACGGTTGGAACGCCAGCGACATTGATACTGCTCTTGGTTTGAGGATCAAAGAGTTTTAATTGCCCTTTTCTTTCTGTAATCAGTAGGCGCTGATCAGGCAAACTGACAATCGCCCATGGCTCATCAAATTCAGCGACGCTCTCAATCCGATACTTTTGTGCAATGCGCTGGCTTGAAGCCTGCTGTGCTGTATTCTGTTCTGGTGTTTTAGAGTTACTTTCGTTGGTACCGCAAGCGGCCAAAAATAAAATGCCACTGTAGAGCAAAGGTGTCATCAACAGTTTATGCATGGCTTATCTCCCTCTTTTATTCTTCAGCTTAGGGAACATCGTCAATAACAATACTGCAAAAATGTTGTTTTTATGATCAGCATAGCTTATTGATTCGCTAGACAACTGTTAACGTATCCAGCGAACAATATAATCTTCAATTTGTTCTTCATCGATATCGCTTTCTGAAATACAACGCCCCGCCGCTGATTTTTTCGCTTTAATCACACTTTGGCGTGAACCCGTATTAAGGTAATGCCACGACGGTAAATTTTTACCTTCACTTAAACGACGGTAGGCACAGCTCGGTGGCAACCAAGAAATCGTGCTGAGCCGCTCAGGAGTAAGCTGGATACAATCAGGCACTTGCTGCTGACGGTTAGGATAATCGGAACAACGCGCGGTTTTACAATCAAGTAATTTACATGACACTTTGGTGTAAGCGACCTCTGCGGTTTCTTCGTCTTCTAGTTTAACCAAGCAACATAAACCACAACCATCACACAATGCCTCCCACTCCGCATTGCTGAGCTGATCAAGCGGATAGTGTTTCCAAAAGTTGGGGCGCAGTTCGACGGACATACCAATTGTTTCAATTTCAAAGGAGCTTTGTATTATAGCATTCATCCGTGTGTGACTTGGTCTAATCTCTTTTTATTCATTTAACACTTCTTTAAGTATTAAACATTTAAACCACATAAACACCACATTGCGAGCAAAAAACCCGCGTTATAGTGAAAAAATAATGAAAAAATAGGAGAACTTGATATGTTCCGTTGGGCAATTATTTTTGCAGTGATTGCATTAATCGCCAGTTTATTAGGTTTTGGCGGTGTTGCAGGTCTATCTAAAGACTTTGCTGTGATTTTACTTGTTGTTGCCGCGATTTTGGCGATCGTTGGTTTCTTATCTAGAGGCAAAGTCTAGTTCATTATTAACAGTATACAAACATAAAAAAGAAGAGTCCTCGTATTCTTCTTTTTTATTTCTAGCATATTTGTACAACTGCATTTCTATTTTTGTAATGTCACTCATTTTGCTTTTTATGCTTTAATCAATGCAATTTAAAAATACAGATCAGGATTATAGAATGAGTTTGCCTATCAATACTCGTGAAATCGAATATACCGCGCCAGATGGTCAACGTTTGATTGGTTATTTTGCAGCGCCTGCAATTGATATGCCTGTTGCAGGTGTGATCGTTGCACCTGAATGGTGGGGCCGCAATGCATACACAGAACAGCGTGCACGTGAGCTTGCAGAACATGGTTTTGCCGCTTTAGCAATTGATATGTATGGTGATAAGAAAGTTACAACCAATGTGCCACAAGCCTCTGAATGGATGAATCAAACTTTTGAGCATGCTGATACCATTGTTGACCGTGCTCAAGCAGGCTTAAATGCTTTAGCGGCTCAAGCAGAAGTGAATGCCGACAAATTGGCAGCGGTTGGTTTCTGTTATGGCGGTAAAGTGGTGCTAGATTTGGCGCGTTCAGGTGCAGATATCAAAGCCGTTGCGACTTTCCATGCGATATTAAGTCCGAAAGCCCCTGCTGAGAAAGGCAAAGTTAAGGCCGAGATTCTAGTCCTGCATGGTGAACTCGATAGCATGGTGACATTGGATAATGTGGCAAGCTTCCGTCAGGAAATGCACGATGCAGCCGTTGATCACGATGTAATTATTTTTGAAGATGCCAAGCATGGTTTTAGTAACCCGCTTGCGGATGAGCGTGCTAAGGCCAACAATGTTGACTTAGGCTATAACGCTGAAGCAGAACGTCAAAGTCTTGAAGCGATGTATGAGCTGTTAGATAAACATTTAAAGTGATTTGAAAGGTTATCAAAGAACATCCAAGCTAACCTCTAAATCAAATAATTAAATCCATTAAGTTCTTGATCACACATACTGGGGCAAATCCAAAATTTAGACGCTCGTAAGCGTTTACTGGAGCAAAGGTGACATGGATGTCGCCTGTTTAGCTGCCTTGCGCTGCGTGCAAAGAGTTGTTTTGAAATTGCTCAGGATGTGGCGTCAGCCGAATAAAGGGGTTTTGTTACTTTTGCCCCATCAAAAGTAAGGCATCGCCTGCACGTAAATATATAAAATTTCAAAAAGGATAGTGCAAACTTAACGGAGTCTTGCCAAGTTCTCATCAAATTTCAAACTATGTCTTTGACGACTTACGCCTCGTTTATGTTCCAATAGAATTTTAACGCCTAAAAAACCTATTTCCGCTATACTACGCCTCTGCTTTTTACTGTTCTGATTCATGTCTGATTTCTCATTTTCTGATGCACTACTTACATGGTTCGACCAACACGGTCGTCACGATCTACCATGGCAAGTGGCTGATGATCCCTACAAAGTTTGGGTCTCAGAAATCATGTTGCAACAGACGCAAGTCAAAACTGTACTGCAATATTTCGACCGTTTTATTGAACGGTTCCCGACTGTAGAAACCCTAGGAAGAGCCAGTTGGGATGATGTCGCACCTTATTGGGCAGGTCTCGGCTACTATGCTCGCGCACGTAATCTGCATAAAGCGGCAGGCATTGTCAGTCAGCAAGGGAAATTTCCAGAAACACTAGAACAATGGATTGAGCTGCCAGGCATTGGCCGCTCCACTGCTGGTGCGCTCATGTCACTTGGCTTACGTCAGTATGGCGTGATTATGGATGGTAACGTAAAACGTGTACTGGCACGTTTCCTCGCCATCGAAGATGATCTATCCAAGCCACAACATGAACGAGCACTCTGGCAAATTGCGGAAAATCTCTGCCCAAAAGAGCGCAATCATGATTATACCCAAGCGATCATGGATTTAGGGGCAACCGTTTGTACCCCGAAAAAACCGCTGTGCTTATATTGCCCAATGCAGCAGCATTGCCAAGCCTATCAACAAGGTATGGAACAGGAACTTCCTTTCAAAAAAGCCAAGAAACCCGTTCCAGTCAAAACAGCCAATGTATTACTGATCCAATCTGGAGATGAATGGCTGTGGCAACAACGTGAAGCACATGGCCTCTGGGGTGGATTATATTGTCTTCCAATCATTGAACAAGCAACCGAATTACAACAGATTGAGCAACACTTCAAACTACAAGCTCAAGTATCATCATTGCAGATTAGCCATAGCTTTACTCACTTCACTTGGTTACTGCATGAAAAACTGTTCCACGTGGAACACGATCAAAAAGAACAGTTGAGTATCGAATTAAATGGCATATGGCTAAGTCCAGAAAATGCGATTGCCAAAGGCATTCCAACAGCCATGAAAAAACTGATTACAGCCAAACAAAAGGCTTAACGCCTAAAATGCTGTAGATCAAACGCAAGGAGTTTATGTGCGTCATTCGATTTCCTATACCGTTGTTGGCGTGTTGATGGTTCTACTTTCAGCGTGTACAACTGCCCCAAAAAAACCATCGCCCTTGCCCAATGCTCAGGTCAATAAACTTAAAATGATGCGCTTAGACAGTCGCCTGCCAGTCCCTGTTAAAGGTGTCAGTCGAAACGAATTACGCGATACTTGGGGGGCGGCACGTAGTCAAGGTCGTAGCCATGAAGGCATCGACATCATGGCAGAGCGTGGTACGAAGGTGTATAGTGCGACCGAAGGCTTAGTTGCTGATTTACGTAATAATAATTTAGGCGGAAAGGTGATCTGGATTATTGGACCATCAGGCTCTTGGCACTATTATGCGCATCTGGATGGTCATAAACGCGGCCTCAATGTTGGCGACTATGTGCGTAAGGGTGATCTGATCGGTTATGTGGGAAATACTGGCAATGCTCGTTATACCGCTCCGCATTTACACTACGGAATTTATTTAAATGGCAAAGGGCGTGGTGCAGTTAATCCATACCCATATTTACGTTAGGAATCTACAATGTCAGAAGCATTGATTGAACGTCTGGTTGAATTTGCAGAATCTGGAAATCAGCAGAAAATCGTCATGGGTGGTACCAGCTATCAAGGTTGGATCATGGAAATTACCGAAGATGCTTTGTTGATTAGTACAGGCTTTGCCGATAAATCAGGTAAAGACTTTTGGCTTAAGTTTACTGATTTAAATAGCGCAGAACTGTATTATTGGGATACTCGCCCAAACGAATGGGTGGCATTCCAACTTTAAACTATACTGTTCAAATAACAACAAGGAGCATCAAATATGTCAACTCAACGCTGTGGCTGGTGCTCCGATGATCCCCTCTATATTGCCTACCATGATCAGGAATGGGGCAAGCCTCAACATGATGAAACTCACCTGTTTGAAATGCTCTGTCTAGAAGGACAGCAAGCAGGACTTTCTTGGATCACGGTACTGAAAAAACGTGAGCACTACCGCTCACATTTCTTTCAACATGCCATTACAGACGTCGCAGCACTCACCGATGATCAACTCGAACTCAAACTCAGTGATGCAGGTTTAATTCGTCATATCGGTAAGCTCAAAGCCATCCGTGACAATGCCATTGCTTGGCTCAAGCTTAAGGATGAAGTCGAAGATGTTCCCACTTGGTTATGGAGTTTTGTCGATCATCAAACCGAAAATAATGATGTGGCGAATTACCGCGAAGCACCTGCACAAACTGAACTTAGCCAAAAACTATCCAAAACCTTAAAAAAACGTGGCTTTAAATTTGTGGGGCCAACCACCTGCTACGCTTTTATGCAAGCAGTGGGTATGGTCAATGACCACGAAAATCATTGCCAATTTAAATAACCAATCATCATCGATTTTCCTTGAATGGGAGTTCCAATGAGCAATAATCAAATTCGTGCTTATGCTGCAATGCAAGCGGGTGAGCGAGTGGTGCCGTACCAATTTGATGCGGGAGAATTACAAGCCCATCAAGTTGAAGTCAAAGTTGAATATTGCGGTCTGTGCCACTCCGATCTATCTGTGATTAATAACGAGTGGCAATCATCGGTTTACCCTGCGGTTGCAGGACATGAAATCATTGGTACTATCATTGCACTGGGATCAGAAGCCAAAGGACTACGCGTCGGTCAACGTGTTGGCATTGGCTGGACTGCTGAAACCTGTCAGGCCTGTGATCCTTGTATTGGCGGTAATCAGGTCCTATGTACGGGTGATAAAACAGCAACCATCATTGGCCATGCAGGCGGTTTTGCCGATAAAGTCCGTGCAGGTTGGCAATGGGTCATTCCCCTTCCGGACGATTTAGACCCTGAAAGTGCTGGCCCACTACTGTGTGGTGGTATCACGGTATTTGATCCCTTACTAAAACACAAAATCCAAGCCACACATCATGTTGGTGTGATTGGTATTGGTGGTTTAGGTCATATCGCGATTAAGTTACTCAAAGCATGGGGTTGTGAAATTACGGCTTTCAGCTCTAACCCAGATAAAACTGAAGAACTCAAAGCCATGGGTGCCGATCATGTGGTCAATAGCCGTGATGCCCAAGCCATCAAAGCACAACGTGGCAAGTTTGATTTATTACTCAGTACGGTCAATGTCACCCTGAACTGGCAAGCCTATTTAAATACGTTGGCGCCAAAAGGTAGCCTACATTTCCTAGGTGTGACTTTAGAACCAATCCCTGTTTCTGTCGGTGCAATCATGGGGGGTGCCAAATCTGTCACTTCATCACCAACGGGCTCACCGTTAGCACTACGCCAACTTTTACAATTTGCTGCACGCAAAAATATCGCACCACAGGTTGAGTTATTTCCAATGTCGCAACTAAATGAGGCGATTGAACGACTGCATTCAGGTCAAGCGCGTTATCGCATCGTACTGAAAGCAGACTTCGACTAATTCATACTCTGTCGTACCCAATCCGCCAACTGTTGAATCGCTTGGCGGATTTCTGCTGTTAAAGCATGACCTGCATTTAAACGCAAAAAGTGCTGATAACGGCGGTCTTCACCGAAGACTTCCCCTGGTACGATATTGATCCCTTTAGCTTGTGCCAAATAATACAATTCCAAACCCGTAATACTATTTGGCAGTTGCATCCATAAAGCATAGCCACCTTGTGACTGGCTTAATCCAATCGGAACCCCCTGAAACACGTCAAGAATATAAGCCCGATACTGTTCAACTTGCTGCATCAGTTTAGGTCTTAGCTGATCCAAATGTTCTCGATAACCACGACTGTAAATAAAATCGGCTAAACCAAGTTGCAAAGGCGTATTCACCCCTACATTGTTGGCCAATAATTGTGGTCTTAGATATTGCAGCTGTTGACCTAAGCAAAACCACCCGACACGATAGGCGGTTGATAATGACTTGGATACCGAGCCACACCAGATCACATAACCTTCCTGATCCCAATAACGAATGGGTAAAGGTCGTTCCTTTTGAAAGCTACATTCACCATAAATATCATCTTCCAAAATAAAACATTGATATTTTTGCGCCAGTTGAGCAATGTGCTGTTTCTGTTCATTGCTAAGGCAATAGCCCAAAGGGTTCTGAAAATTGGCGGTGAGCAAACACAATTTGGCATCACCCTGTTGCATAAAAAATTCTAAGCGCTCTAAATCAATGCCACGATGATCCGCTGGAATCTCAATAATTTTACGTTTCAGGCTAGCCAGCATTTGCAACTGACCATTAAAAGTGGGCGTCGGTACTAGAATACTATCCCCCTCTTTGCTGATCTGTTGAATCAGTAGCGATAAGGCAGGCATACAGCCGTTGGTAATAAAAATATCATCAGTCGCGACATAGATACCATCTTCACGCCAATGGTCAGATAAGGCTTTACGAAGCTGCTGATGCCCCTGTTTATTACAATATAAAAAATCTTCTGGCTGGCAATGTTTCAAAGCACGTTGTAAAGAGCGACGCAACCCATCGACAGGAATCAAATGCGGAGACAGTTGGATCGCACCCAACGGGGTTAAATGATGCTGAATTGAGGCCGTCTGAATCTGGTTTTGCAGATCTAAATTTGAAACCTGACGGGCTTTGGACTCAAAGTTGGGACTGTCTGGTACAGCACTTTGATATTGTCTTGAATTAACAAAATAGCCCGATTTAGCTTTTACATAGATCAACCCTTTTGCTTCCAGCAGTTCATAACATTGTTGTGCCGTACTCAAACTAATACTTTGCTGACGTGCAAATTCCCTTAAAGAACTCAACTTTTGTTGGGGCTGTAACTCATGCTGATAAATCTTGTGAGCCAATTGTTCTGCCAAGCGCTGATAGTGGAAAGTCATATCTGTACTGCTTTTTTATAAATTTCTGTATCTGTATTGGTTTATACAACACCTTTAAGCTATAAAAATCAACAGCCAAAGGATAAGACCATGAAAAATAATATCTTATTTATATTAAGCACTGTTTTATTTACAGGCTGCAATCTGACTGACCAAGCCACCTACCAGCAACAACAAGTGTGTAAATCACTTTCTCAGGGCTACCTGCAAATTCAGAACCAACCAACCTATGAGTTATGGAAAATGGAGAAAAGCGACGCGCCAGAGCAGACTCGTATCATCAAAATGACCTATAAGAAACCCAATGAAAATGGTCTGATGCTCTCAAGCAACTTTCTGCCCACAGTCGAACTTGAATGCAAGTTACAACAGCAACATATTGTTGTTTCAGTGATACAAAAAACAGGGCCGTCAATCCCAGTGCTGAATGTACAACTGCAAAATGATGCTATTGGCAAACCGAGAAGCCCTGACTTAGTTGCTCAGTCAAAAACTCAATAAATAAACGGACACGTTTCGGCAAGTGCTCTTGTTGATAATAAACAGCATGGATGCTTTGATAAGAATGCTCTATCTGGTCTTCAAACAGAGCTTCAAGACGCCCTTCTCGAATGTCCTGCCAAATTTCAAACTCGGATAGCCGAGCAATACCCTGCCCACGCAAACACAGTTGTCGGACGGTTTCACCACTTGACGCTCTCACTTTAGGTTGTGTTTGAAAATACTCACCCTCAATTTTAATCGGCCAAGTGTTGATATAGGTTGGACGGGTAAAACCAATCACATCATGTTCAGTCAATGCTTGAGGCTGTAAAGGCTTGCCCTTGCGTTTTAGATATTCAGGACTGGCAACAATATAGATACGACTTTTACACACCAATTTAGCATGTAAGCTGGAATCATGTAATTCACCAAAACGAAACGCCACATCAGTCTTATGTTCCAGTAGATCAATCACCAAATCATTACTATTCAACTCGACTTCAATATTGGGATAGCACTGCCGAAATTTATGGACCAATGGGGTGATCACATGCAAGATAAAAGGCGTAGCGGAGTCAATCCGAATTACCCCCGAAGTATCCTGATCTGATTTCTGTAATGCTTCCTCAGCCGCATTCAAATCACTCAGGATTTTACGGGCATGTTGCAGAAACTGCTGACCTTCTTGAGTGAGCTTTAATTTTCGCGTGGTCCGTTCCAATAGGGTCACTTCGAGCTTGGATTCTAAACGGCTGAGCGAGCGACTGAGCCCAGATGCAGTCTGTCCTAGTCGTTCAGCAGCGGCAATAAATGAACCGGTATCGACAATGGTCATAAAAGCAAGCAGTTCTTCTACCGTAGATTTCATTGCCACCCTCTCAATTATTGATATTTAGTCAACTGTATTTTGCAAATTCATCTATTTTTTAGCAACAATAATCATCGCAAAATAACAGCCATTAATTAATAGCTCTGCTGAGCATGAAAAAGATTAGGTGAAAAATATGCGTATCCCTCAATTCGGTTTAGGTACTTTCCGTCTTAAAGATCAAGCAGTCATTGACTCAGTTAAAACCGCCCTGGAAGTGGGTTATCGTGCCATTGATACCGCACAGGTTTATGAAAATGAAGCAGCTGTCGGTCAAGCGATTGCAGAAAGTGGTGTTGCTCGCCAAGATCTGTTCCTCACCACAAAAATCTGGGTCGACAACTTTGCTGAAGAGAAATTTATTCCAAGCTTAAAAGACAGTCTGCAAAAACTACGTACCGATGCCGTTGATCTCACTTTGATCCACTGGCCAGCTCCAGCACTTGGTGTCTCCATCCCAAGCGTGATGCAATTGTTATTAGAGGCGAAACAACAGGGTTTGACTAAACAAATCGGGATTTCAAACTTTAATATCGCCTTGACTCAACAAGCGATTGATAGCATTGGTGTAGAACACATTGCCACCAACCAGATTGAACTCAGTCCTTATTTGCAGAACCACACCTTGGTCAATTTTTTACGTGAGCAAAACATTGACGTGACGTCATACATGACACTAGCGTATGGCAAAGTACTGCAGGATCCAACCTTAGTTGAGATCGCTGCACAGCATCAAGCAACGACTGCACAAGTCGCTTTGGCTTGGGCCTTACAAAATGGTTTTGCTGTGATTCCATCATCAACCAAACGTGAAAACCTGATCAGCAACTTAAAAGCGCAAGACTTAACTTTAAGTGCAGAGGAAATGCAGCTGATCGCTCAACTTGAACGTAATGGTCGAGAAGTGAGTCCTGAACCATTTGCGCCTGAATGGGACAAATAACATGAGCAGCCGCATCAACCTTCCTTTGCTAGCACTGGCTATTGGTGCCTTTGCAATTGGCACAACAGAGTTCTCTCCAATGGGGCTGTTGCCCAATATTGCCAATGATCTTGGGGTGTCGATCCCTAGTGCGGGCATGCTGATTACAGGTTATGCACTGGGTGTGATGCTCGGTGCACCGATCATGACCTTATGGTTTGGTGGCTTTGCCCGTCGTAATGCCCTGATTTTACTGATGGCAATCTTCACCATTGGTAACCTGATCGCAGCCTTTGCACCCAATTACATGAGCTTAATGGGCGCTCGGTTAATTACCAGCTTAAACCACGGTGCTTTTTTCGGAATTGGTTCTGTGGTGGCAGCCAGTGTTGTTCCAGCAAATAAACAGGCCAGTGCGGTGGCAACCATGTTTATGGGCTTAACCATTGCCAATATTGGTGGTGTACCACTCGCAACATGGGTGGGACAAAACATTGGTTGGAGAATGTCTTTCCTCGCGATTTCAGCCCTTGGTGTCATCACCATGCTGTCTCTTTGGAAGGCCCTCCCAGTCGGATCTGTTGGACAAAAGCCTAATGTAAAAATGGAGTTAAGTGTTCTTACACGCCTACCCGTGGTATTGGCATTGTTCACAACCGTGTTTGGTGCCTCAGCGATGTTTACCTTGTATACCTATATCGCACCTAGTCTGGTTGAGTTCACTCATGCCTCTCCAACCTTTATCACCATGATGTTGGTCTTGATCGGAATTGGTTTTTCAATCGGGAACCATTTCGGTGGAAAGTTTGCAGACTTATCTATTGATAAAACCTTAATTGGTTTCTTGGTGGTACTGATCGCGTTGATGGTCATCTTCCCATTCCTTGCTCAAAGCCAATTGGGTGCAGCAATCGGTTTGGTGATCTGGGGTGCAGCAGCCTTTGCGATTGTTCCACCATTACAAATGCGAGTGATGTCGGTTGCACATGAAGCCTCAGGCCTTGCTTCTTCAGTGAATATTGGCGCATTTAACTTAGGCAATGCCATTGGAGCTGCAGCAGGCGGTGCCGTGTTAAGCCTCGGCTTAAACTATGCGGCAGTCTCCATGATTGGTGCAGTACTGGCAGGTATTGGTTTAATCTTGGTTTTCATTCAAATGAAATTAGCAAGCAAACCAGAGACACCATTACAACAATGCCCTCAAGCATAAGCTCAAATAAAAAAAGCCTGATTTAAATCAGGCTTTTTTTATTATTTCAATAAATCTGGTAACTTCGGTTGTGCATATAAGGGATTATTCACTTCTTTTTTCATTTTCATCAGCATTTGATAAGGTTGCTGCTGCACAAACATATTCACAAAGCTCAATGGAATTGCTCCTGCTGGATCCGCATACCCACTGGTCGTGACTTTCACCTTATTATTGGCTAATTTCTGAAAAGTCCAATCACCTGCGTATTTGGTTAAACGCACGACATCTGGCTGCTCAGGGTAATTATTTTGAATAGCATTATTTTTAATACTGATGCTGCCATCTGCATTTTTAGTCATTTTCCCTTTAATCACTACATCACGGTCTTTTAACGGAAATGGAAAATCCAAAACCATATAAAGAGTGAATTCACCTTTCTTATCATCACGTGACAGCATTTGTGCCTTGCCCACATACGGCACCCATTGCGGTGTACGTTCCACATCAAGTACCACCGCCACAGCGCGCTCTAAGGGCACATCAAATGTGGTTTCAGCTTTATATTGGATAATCGGATTGTTTTCTGTTTGGTAAGTCCAAACCTTAATATTGTTCCGATGCAAACTGAGTTTGGCTGTATCTGATGCTGCAGTCACCGCAAAGCTGCTGAGACTGAGCAATGTGGCAAGAACGATATGCTTTTTATTCATGTCATGCTCAATTGTTGTAATGATGGCGAGAGCTTGTTTCACTTCTATCAGGAAGAAAGCTCGACAAGCTCTTTTATAGTACAAAAAAGGAACGTTTTATACTTCAATCTCGTTAAAGCCTAAAACATCTTTCATATCGTATTTACGCGCATCACGACCAACCACCCATGCTGCTGCACGGACTGCACCTGAAGCAAAGTTCATACGGTTAGTAGCTTTGTGTGTCACTTCAACACGCTCACCTTCACCAATAAACATTACCGTATGTTCACCGACGATATCGCCACCACGAATGGTTTCAAAACCAATGGTCTGGCGATCACGAGGACCGGTATAACCTTCACGGCCATAGACCGCGACTTCTTTCAAGTTACGACCTAAGGTATCGGCAATCGCCTCACCCATCATAAATGCTGTACCAGAAGGTGCATCGACTTTATGGCGGTGGTGCGCTTCAATGATTTCGATATCCACCGTATCGCCAAACACTTTCGCTGCAAGTTCTAATAATTTGATCGAAACGTTCACCCCAACTGAATAATTGGCAGCATATACCACAGGTGTCTGTGTTGCAGTTTCATCAAGGAATGCCTTTTGCTCATCTGACATTCCAGTAGTCCCGATCACCATTGCCACACCCGCTTCACGGCATAACTTTAAGTGCTGTTCAGTTGCAACAGGTGCAGTAAAATCAATCACCACATCACAGTCTTTCAATACTTCACTCAAACTTCCCACGATCTTGACACCGATGTTGCCAATGCCTGCAAGCTCCCCTGCATCTGCACCGACCAAACTGCTTTCAGGACGCTCAACAGCCGCTGCCAGTTGATAGCCGGCTTGTTGTACCGCTTGAATCAGAATACGCCCCATGCGTCCGCCTGCACCCAAGATTCCAATGCGTGGAGAAGATGACATAATTTTTCCTAGTCTTTTATTTAAACAATTCAGCTACTATAGCAAAACTCTGTGGCTGCGCTAAAAATTTCCAATAAAAAACCTGCCGAAGCAGGTTTTTTTATCAATACCGATTAATCAAATAAGCGGTCAAAGAATGATTTTTTCTTTGGAGAGGCAGCATGGCCATCACCATCAAACGAGGCTTGTAATTCTTTCAATAATTCACGCTGGCGACTGTTTAAATTCACAGGTGTTTCAACCACAATACGGCAGAGTAAATCGCCCACCATGCTGCTACGTACAGGGCGAACCCCCTTAGCACGCAAGCGGAATAATTTACCTGTTTGTGTACCTTCTGGAATTTTTAAGCTAACACGACCATCAAGGGTCGGGATTTCAATTTCTTTACCTAGAGCAGCATCAGCAATGCTGACAGGTACATCCATATAAAGATCTGCGCCATCACGTTGGAAAATTTCGTGTTCACGAACCACGACTTCAACATATAAATCGCCTGCTTGGCCATCACGGATGGCTTCGCCTTTACCTGTTAAACGTACGCGATCTCCATTGTCCACACCCGCTGGAATGGTAACTTCAAGCGTTTGCTGACGATCTGCAACACCTGAACCATGACAGCTATTACATGGATTCTTGATGATTTTACCTTGACCACGGCAAGTACTACAGGTTTGCTGAACAGAGAAGAAACCTTGTTGCATACGCACTTGACCTGCACCATGACAGGTACGACAAGTTTCTACATCGTTTGGATTTTTTGATCCTTTTCCATCACAGGTTTCACATGGCGCTGGGGCAGTAAAAGTAATGGTTTTTTTCACGCCTTTTACAGCTTCTTCAAGGGTGAGTTCCATGACATAACGAAGGTCTGAACCACGGCGTTGACGTTGTTGACGACCACCGCCACCAAACGCTCCACCAAAGATATCGCCAAACTGACTGAAAATATCTTCTGCACTAAAGCCACCAAAACCGCCACCTGCACCACCGAAGCCACCTTCAAAAGCACTATGCCCAGCACGATCATACATGCTGCGCTTCTCTTCATCAGAAAGGACTTCATATGCTTCCGCAGCTTCTTTGAACTTTTCTTCTGCTTCAGCATTGTCAGGGTTACGGTCTGGATGATACTTCATCGCCAACTTACGATAGGCTTTTTTGATCTCATCATCACTTGCGGTTTTCGAAACGCCTAAAACCTCATAATAATCACGTTTAGCCATGGTTGGCGGTGCTCCTCACGGAATTTACTTAAATCTAAAAAACAAATAGGCTCTGTCGACTTCGGAAATAAAAAGTCAACAGAGCCTTAATAGTGGCTGTACAATAAATTTACAAGGTCTATTGCAATAAAAAAGCAATAAATTTAGAAAACAGCTTTATTCTTAAAGTACTTTGCAATACCTTTCAGCCAAGCATTCAATAAAAATAACCATGCAATTGAACTAAATACCACACCAGCAACCGTCATTGCAGTCACCCAAAGTGCGTCGTTCCAAGCAAAAAAGAACAGTGGAATAAACCAGAGCACGGCAAAAATGGCCATCAGTAAAAACAACATCACATTACGCATAATCCAAAGTGCATGCGCATGTATCCATACCTCTGCATTATCCACAATCGCAACTTTTCGTGCTAATAGGTACGCAAATACAGCAAACACTATCGTAAATAATGCAAGAAACATGAACACATAAGAAATCGCCACGTAGCGGCGATGCTGCTCAATACCGTCTTGCCCCATGCTCTCTATCACCTCATTCACAGCATTATGCAAAATTTGCCATGCTATGAAATTCAATTATTTTTTGGTCTTAAAATATAGGTGCTACTATATTGAAATTTTCAATCTTTCGCACCTTTATTCACAAAATAATTACGATAGTTGTGTTGTTTTTTTAACCTTAAACCATGCCGCATACAGTGCAGGCAGGAAAAATAAGGTTAATAAGGTGGCAACAATCAGCCCCCCCATAATCGCAACCGCCATCGGACCAAAGAAAATACTGCGTGATAAAGGGATCATCGCCAGCACCGCTGCCAGTGCCGTCAACACAATTGGACGGAAACGACGCATGGTTGCACCAATGACCGCATCCCATGGTGTATGTCCCGCATGAATATCTTGCTCAATCTGATCGATCAGAATCAGCGAGTTACGCATAATCATCCCTGACAGAGCAATGGTGCCAAGCATTGCCACAAAACCGAAAGGTTTGTTGAACAACAAGAGGAACGCAACGACACCAATCAAACCCAATGGCGCTGTCAGTAACACAATGGTTGCCCGTGACATGCTACGAAGCTGAATCATCAGTAAAGTCATCACCACAGCCAAGAACAATGGCATGCCTGCATTGACTGAATTTTGCCCCTTAGCCGATTCTTCAACCGTCCCCCCCACTTCCAGTAGATAACCACTTGGTAGATCTGCTCGTAAGCTCTGCATCTGATCAGTCAACTGTTGCACCACAGTTGCAGGTTGTAAGTGGGTGCGGATATCGGCACGTACCGTAATGGTTGGTAGGCGATTACGATGCCAAATTAAGCCTTCTTCAAAGCGGGATTCAATATTGGCAATCTGCGCCAACGGAACAGTTGTGCCTTTAGTGGTCGGCACAGCCAAACTCGCTAAAGATGCAACTTCAACGCGTTCCGATTTATCACCACGCAAACGGATTTCAATCAACTCACGCTTTTCGCGATATTGATTCATTACCGCACCCGTCACTGAAGCATTGAGGAAATTGGCTAAATCCACACTGGAAACGCCCATCTGACGTGCGCGATCTTGGTCAATTTCGATTGCAATGATTTTACTCGGTTCGCCCCAGTCCAAATGCACATTGGTGGTATTTGGATCTTCGCTCAGGACTTTGGCAACTTTTTGCGCCCATTGACGTACTGTGCCGAGGTCTTCACCCGATACACGATACTGCAATGGATAACCCACAGGTGGACCATTTTCCAATAACGATACCCTTGTGCGCACTTGAGGCAATAACTGCTTAATCTGCTTGTCTAAAGAGCGACGGATTTCATCACGGTCATCAAGAGACGAGGCCAATACCACAAATTGAGCAAAACTGGCTTGTGGTAATTGCTGATCTAGCGGTAAGTAGAAACGCGGTGAACCTGTTCCCACATAGGCCACATAGTTATCAATGCCCTTTTGCTTGGACAAGAACTGCTCCACCTTATGTACCGCCTGTTCAGTTGCGGTCAGTGATGCCCCTTCTTCAAGTTTTAGATCCACCAGAATTTCTGCGCGATTCGATGGCGGGAAGAATTGTTGCGGCACTAACTTAAACATCGCGACTGACAATACAAAGATTCCCACCGTCACCGCAATCACGGTTTTACGATAGGTAATACAGATTTCAACCACACGACCGAAGGCCTGATAAAACTTGGATTGATATGGATCGTGATGCTGACCATGTGCTTCTACCACAGGTGCAGGTTGCTTACGCAGTCGCGCCCATAAACGTAGATACCATGCCGCTTGTTGCTGCTGTTTGCTAAAGTCGGGCAATAATTTTTCACCTAAATAAGGCACAAATAAAACTGCTGCAATCCATGACACAATCAGCGCAATAGTCACCACTTGGAAAATAGAACGGGTGTATTCACCTGTTCCTGATTGAGCTGTCGCGATTGGTAAAAAGCCTGCTGCGGTAATCAAGGTTCCCGTCAACATTGGAAAGGCTGTGGTTTGCCACGCAAAACCTGCCGCTTTCAATCTGCTATAGCCCTGCTCCATTTTAATCGCCATCATTTCAACAGCGATAATCGCATCATCGACCAGCAACCCTAAGGCCAGAATCAATGCCCCCAAGGAAATCTTATGCAGTCCCACATCAAATAGATTCATGCCTGCAAAAGTCATTGCCAGTACCAGTGGAATAGACAGTGCTACCACCAAACCAGTACGGAAACCCAGCGAGAAGAAGCTCACCAATAAAACGATGATCACAGCTTCGGCCAAGACCTTTAAGAATTCTTGAATACTGCGTTGTACCGCCACGGGCTGATCAGAAACTTTTTGCAGTTTCATACCCAAAGGTAAGGTTTTTTGTAGACGATTGAACTCGGTTTCAAGGTTTTTACCTAGTGCAATGATGTCACCACCTTTACGCATCGAAACCGAGATACCAATCCCATTTTCGCCCATAAAACGCATACGTGGCTGCGCTGGTTCACTAAAGCCTCGATAGACCTCAGCAACATCACCCAGTTGAATGGTTTTATCACCGACCAACAACGGCATTTTTTTCAGGTCATCAACACTATGTAAATGCCCACTGACTCGGATTTGAATACGGTCTGTACCTGTTTCAAAGAACCCTGCACCCGCCATGTCATTTTGTTTTTGAATCGCTTCCTGAATGGCTGTGACAGGGACACCCAGTTGTACCGCTTTGGTATTTGATAATTCAATCCAGATTTTTTGATCTTGCAGACCCACTAGATTGACCTTGTTGACATCTTTGACCCGTTGCAATTGCAGCTGCAAGCGGTCGGCATATTCCTTCATCACCGCATAGTCAAAGTCTTTGCCTGTCAGCACATAGATATTGCCGAAGGTGTCGCCAAATTCATCATTGAAAAAGGGTCCCTGTACACCGCTCGGCAACTGCGAACGAATGTCGTTGACCTTCTTACGCACGTTATACCAAACATCAGGAATAGCACTGGACGGCAAACTGTCTTTCGCCACAAAGGTCACCAGAGACTCGCCTGGTCGTGAATAAGCCATGATGCGGTCATACTGCCCCGTGGTCATCAATTCTTTTTCAATTCGATCCGTCACCAGTGTCGACACTTCTTTCGCCGTTGCCCCTGGCCAATAAGTCTGTACCACCATCACTTTAAAGGTAAACGGCGGATCTTCACTTTGCGAAAGTTTGGAATAAGACATGATGCCGACGATACCGAGCAACAGCATAAAATAAAGGATAATCCCCTTATTTTTGAGTGCCCATTCTGAAAGGTTAAATTTCATGTTTAACCTCCCGCTTTTACTGTGACTTCACGATTATCACGATCGACTGGATGAATTTTTTGCTGGTCACGCAGTAAATGTACACCACCGACCACAACCCAATCCGTTGCTTTTAAACCTGACACAACTGGCACACTATCTCGACCATAACTACCTAAAGTCACAGGCACTTTGCGTATGCTTTGATTGGCATTCACCACCCAAACATACGCTTGTTGATCATTGGCAGTCACACTGGATAGCGGCACGCTCAAAACGTTATTTTCATTTGCGACAAAGAATACCCGCGCACTTTGCCCAAGTTGAATCGTCGACTGTCCTTCAAGTAAAGAAACTTTCACGGTAAAGGTTCGAGATTGGTCAGCCGCGGGTGAAACCTCACGTACTTTGGCTGCAAAACGCGCATCTGGTTGCGACCATAAAGTAACCCATACTGGTTGCCCAACCTTGATGGTACTGACTGACTGCTCAGGCACACCAAATACCACTTCACGCTCACCATCAATCGCCAACTGATAAACAGCCTGCCCTGCTGCAATCACCTGTCCAATCTCGATTTGACGTTGGGTAATCACGCCATTTTTATTGGAAACTAAACGGTTATAGCCGGTTTGATTAGATGACACCTCATAGTTTGAGCGTGCTTGTTGTAGACTTGCCTGTGCAGATTCATATTGATTTTTGACTGCATCAAATTGCGAACGGCTCACCGCATTGACAGGTAAAAGTTGCTGATA
The DNA here is from genome assembly GCF_023702675.1 of Acinetobacter sp. C26M. Taxonomy (NCBI): domain Bacteria; kingdom Pseudomonadati; phylum Pseudomonadota; class Gammaproteobacteria; order Moraxellales; family Moraxellaceae; genus Acinetobacter; species Acinetobacter sp. C26M. Next base: position 45,752 of record NZ_CP098478.1, on the reverse strand, counting down.
ACGCTGATATTCTTCAGCCGCAATCTTTGCCGCTGCCTGTGCGCTATCTAATTGGGCCTTGGCTGCATTCATCTGCAGCTGCGCATCTTTTACATCCAATTTCGCCAGCACTTGTCCCACTTTGACCCGATCACCAACATCGACATAACGTTCGGTAATCTGCCCCCCTACACGGAAGGCCAAAGCAGTTTGCTGTCTCGCTTGCACATCCCCCGCATAGCTTTTTTGATCGACATGATTACTGCTAGGTTGCGTCACCATGACATAGGGAATTTCCTCAGTCTTTGGCACCTCTTTTTGACAGGCGCTGAGGAGTACACTACTGACAATGAGTAACCCCAATATGATACGATTGATCTGATTCATCTCTTTGCGCTCTTATTCAAATTGATTTTTAAGGCGTGATATGAGCATTATCATAGATTGTTTATTTTTTAATTAATATACCCATGAGTACACTAATTAAAAATTAAAGCTAGAATTTTGATTTTTAAATTAATTAAAAGAGAAAGATAACGTGCAAATTAACAGTGGTCGCCCTAAAGATTTAGAAAAAAGAGCCAAAATTTTACAGGCTGCAAAATCTATTTTTTTAAAAATGGGCTATCACGCCACCAACATGAATCAGATTGCCAAAGAAGCGGGGGTGACCAAACTCACGGTGTATAACCACTTCCAAGATAAGGGCAATCTGTTTATCTGTGCGATTGAAGAAAGTTGTGAAGAGTCAATTCGAACCAAACAGTTTGAGCTGACAGCTGAATCTAATTTTAAACAGGCGCTGGTGCTCATGTGTCAGCGTGCATTAAGTATTATTTATCTGCCTGAAGCGCTGAAATTAGATTGCCTGCTGTTTGAATTGGCGGCGGAACAAAGTCCCTTAACCAAGCAATTTTTTGATGCTTCACATACCCGAATGTGTAATGTCTGGTGTGATTTCTTTGAACAGGCCATTACCTTTAATTTTATCCGCGCAGATGAACCGCTCAAGCAAACTGAGTTGATTATCTCGCTGATGTTGGGTATTCGTCATCAGCAGGTTTTACTCGGTTTAGCGCCTGTACCCACTACCACTGAAATCGATCAGATGATTGAACAGGCAATCGAAATTTTTATGCTTAAATATCAACCAATAAATTAGAGAATATTCACATTTTTTTACGTTCTGCTCTTGGAATGTCTCTCAATCGCGCTATAGTCGAATGAGAACAACAGGAGAATTAGAATGATTCAGCAAATCACTGCTCCATTACGTGAAGATGTCCGCTTACTGGGCAATTTACTCGGAGAGACCTTAAAGCAACATGCTGGGCAAGATTTGTTTAATCAGATTGAGCAAATTCGCACATTAGCCAAAGGCGCACGTGACGGCCAGATCGAAGCCGAAAAACAGCTAGAACAACTCTTCCTCGGTTTGAAAGATGAAGAGATTCTGCCACTAACTCGCGCATTCTCACATTTTCTCAATTTCGCCAATATTGCTGAACAATATCATGTGGTGCGTAGCCGCCGTCAGGCTGAGTTCGATGAGCACGCGCCTAGCCCAAATCCACTGCCACATTTATTCGAAAAATTCAAAACCCAACAAATCAGTGCACAGCAATTATTCCAACAGATCTGTGATTTAAAAATTGAACTGGTACTGACAGCACATCCAACCGAGGTCAGCCGACGTACCTTAATTCAAAAATATGATGATATTACCGACTGCCTCTCACAGCTGGATCAACAAAAACTGACACCCAGAGAACGTCAGCAAACCATCGCTACACTGAAGCAATTGGTCAGCTCAGCATGGCAAACCGATGAGATTCGTCAGCATCGCCCAACCCCTGTCGATGAAGCCAAATGGGGCTTTGCGACTATTGAGCAAACGCTTTGGAATGCAGTACCGAAATTCGTCCGTGAACTAAATGAATTGACTCAGCTACATTGTGAGCAAGCCTTACCTATGAGTATCGCGCCAATTCGTTTTGCTTCATGGATGGGCGGTGACCGTGATGGCAACCCGAATGTCACCCATCAGGTGACACAAGAAGTCCTGTGGCTCTCGCGTTGGCAGGCTGCTGATTTATATCTGCGTGATATTGAAAATCTGCGTTGGGAGCTGTCGATTCAAAACTGTTCCGATGAACTAACTCAAGCTTTAGGTTACGAACACCCTGAACCGTATCGAGAATATCTACGAGACACTCGCGAGCGCTTAAAAGCCACCCGCTATTGGTTGGGGCAACGCTTACAAGGTGCCGAAGCAGACGACAGCAATATCATCAAGAATAAAGAGGAACTGTTAGTTCCGTTACTGCTTTGCTATCGCTCATTAGTCGACAGTAATCTGGCTGAGATCGCCAATGGACAATTGCTGGATTTCATTTATCGGGTCAACTGTTTCGGCATCGAACTGCTCAAACTGGATATTCGTCAAGAATCAGGCCGCCATCGTCAGGCCATTTCAGCCATTACCGAATATCTGGGTCTAGGTAATTTTGAATCGTGGACTGAACAAGCCCGTCAGAACTTTCTGATTCAAGAGCTACAAAGCAAACGTCCATTATTACCAAAGTTCTTCAATGAACCAGAAGGTAGTCTGATTCAGCATCCTGACGTACTTGAAGTATTTGCGACCATGCGTACCTTGGCAGAACAGCCAACCGAGAGCTTGGGTGCGTATATTATTTCGATGGCAGAATATCCAAGTGATGTACTCGCGGTTTTATTGCTGCAAAAAGAAGCTGGGATTCAACATCCGCTACGTGTCGTGCCTTTATTTGAAACCTTAAAGGATCTGGATGGCGCAGCCAAAACCATGAATACCTTGTTCAATATGCATTGGTATAAACAGCATATTCAAGGTAAACATGAGGTGATGATTGGCTATTCAGATTCAGCCAAAGATGCGGGCTTTATGTCAGCCAATTGGGCACAATATCGTGCTCAGGAAGAACTGACTGCAATTGCCAAACAGCATGGTGTACAGTTGACCTTGTTCCACGGTCGCGGCGGTTCAATCAGCCGCGGCGGTGCACCAACCCAACAAGCCCTATTCTCGCAGCCACCAGGTTCAATTTCAGGTGCGATTCGAGTCACTGAACAAGGTGAGATGATTCGCTTCAAATTCGGTCTAGAAGGTATTGCGCTGCAAAATCTGGAAATCTATACCGCTGCGACTTTAGAAGCGACCTTGCTCCCACCACCTGAACCGAAAAAACAATGGCGTGACTTGATGAATCAAATGACCGATTTATCGGTCAAAGTCTATCGTCAAACCGTGCGTGAAAATCCAAACTTTGTCAGCTACCTACGGACGGTTACGCCAGAACTGGAATTACAAATGTTGCCATTGGGTTCTCGCCCAGCCAAACGTAAAGTCAGTGGCGGTATTGAATCACTGCGTGCCATTCCATGGGTGTTTGCATGGACACAGATCCGTTTGATGCTGCCTGCTTGGTTGGGTACAGGTACGGCGATTAATCAGGTGCATGAACAGCATAAAAACACCTTGAATGAGATGCTGGAACAATGGCCTTATTTTCAGACCCTGATTGATATGCTGGAAATGGTATTGTCTAAATCTGATGCCGATATTGCCCTGTACTATGAGTCGCATCTCACGCAAGATCAGGACTTAAAGGTTCTCGGAGTTGAGTTACGCCAGCGTCTGCAAAATGCGGTAGATACTCTACTGCGCTTAAAAGGTGAATCTAAATTACTCAGCAATAATGAGGTCTTAGATCAATCCATGCAGGTGCGTAAGCCGTATTTATTGCCACTGCATTTATTACAAGCGGAGTTGATGAAACGTCGTCGTTTATATCTGGCTGAACACCAAACCGAACATAGCCCTGTCGATCATGCCTTGATGGTCAGTATTGCGGGGATTGCCGCAGGTCTGCGTAATACAGGTTAAGTCGAACGCCAGCCTTGCCATCGATAGAAATCACAACTATTGATGGCGAGATTGGCAAAATATGCCACTTCAATTAAAAAAATAGAAAAATTTCAAAAAATATTTTTAAAATAAGAGAGTTAACTTTTCAAAGTATCAGCACGAAAATAAATAATAAAACCGCTAGCTTATTTTGAAACAAATTTTACCAAAAGGTAAAAACATAAACTCGCAATGCCTGTTCTGGCAATATTCTCAATGGCTTATAGGTGAAAGCTCGTTTTAAGACAGGGTATCATACGCGCTGATATCACATAATGAGTCTAATTTATGTCAAGTTGGTTTCCAAAATGGCAGCCGTATCAGGGGAAGATCGATCATCGCCCTGTTGCGACAAATGAATATTTACCGCCCTTACAAAGTGCGGTGCTCGGGGTTCAACACGCGTTTGCAATGTTCGGTGCGACTGTTCTAGCACCCTTATTAATGGGCTTTAGCCCAAACCTTGCCATTTTAATGTCAGGGATCTGTACCATTATTTTCTTCCTGATCACAGGTGGGCGTGTTCCTAGTTATTTAGGGTCAAGCTTTGCTTTTATTGGCGTAGTTGCTGCGGCAACAGGCCATATCACGGGTTCAGGTGCCAACCCTAATCTTTCTGTTGCATTAGGCGGTATCGTTGCCTGTGGTATTTTTTATGCCTTGATCGGCTTTGCAGTGATGCTCACAGGCACACGCTGGATTGAAAAACTGATGCCACCTGTGGTAACTGGTGCGATCGTGATGATCATCGGTCTCAACCTTGCACCTGTCACCATTAAAGGCGTTGCAGGGCAACCATTTGAAATGTGGATGGCACTGATTACTGTACTGAGTATGGGTATTATAGCGGTCTTTACCAAAGGTCTATTACAGCGTTTATTGTTACTCGTTGGCCTACTGATTGCCTATGCGATTTATGCCATTGCAACCAATGTTTTAGGCTATGGCAAACCGATTGATTTCTCCCAAATCGCAGCAGCATCATGGTTTGGTATCCCAAGCTTTTCACATCCAACTTTTGATTTAAATGCGATTCTGATTATTGCGCCAGTCGCATTGATATTAGTGGCGGAGAATCTTGGTCACATTAAAGCTGTGGGTGCAATGACTGGCGAAAACCTGACCCCACAACTGGGCAAAGCATTTGTTGCTGATGGTTTAGCCACGACCTTGTCAGGTGGTGTTGGTGCGCCAGGTATGACCACCTACGGTGAAAATATTGGTGTGATGGCAGTGACCCGCGTTTATTCTACGATTGTCTTTGTCATCGCAGGCGTGTTTGCAATTTTCCTAGGACTTTCTCCAAAATTTGGTGCGGTGATTAGTACTATCCCAACCGCAGTCCTCACAGGGGCTTCAATTGTGGTCTTCGGTTTAATTACTATTGCAGGTGCAAAGATCTGGATCGAAAATAAAGTTGATTTCTCAAACAATAAAAATCTGATCATTGCCTCTGTCACCATTATTTTAGGTGCAGGCAATTTTGAATTGTTATTTGGTAACTTTAATTTAGGTGGTATTGGAACCGCAACTTTTGCTGCGATTTTCCTGAATCTGCTATTCAGTTTAAAAGATAAAAATTAAAACTTTGAAGGCAGCGCAAGCTGCCTTTTTATTTTGAGGACCTCTAGATAATGCCACCATTGGCTCTAATCACCTGTGCATTAATCCAGTTACTCGCGTCACTCACAGCAAAATCAAGCACCGCAGCAATATCTTCCACTGTACCTAAACGCTCTAAAGGAGCTGCTTTGGCCAACTGAGCAATCAATGCCTCACTCTTGCCCTCAAAAAATAACTCCGTCGCTGTTGGCCCAGGTGCAATGGCATTAACGGTAATATTTTTGCCTCTTAATTCTTTAGCAAGGATAGCAGTCAGAGCTTCGATGGCTGCTTTAGAAGCGGTATAAATGCCATACCCTTCTAGCTTCATACCAATCACACTACTGGAGAGATTGATAATTTTTCCACCCTGCTCAAGTCGTTTCGCTGCCTCGCGCATGGTATATAAGCTACCTTTTAAATTAATCGCTAAAACCTTTTCAATGGTTTCATCATCTAAAGCTTCAATTTTTTGCAAGCACATGATGCCCGCATTATTAATCAGTACATCCACTCGTCCATAGCTTTGGATGACATATTCAAATAGCTGCTCAACTTGATATGACTGACTAATATCTGCTTTAAATGCACTTGCCGTACCGCCTGCAACTTTAATTTGTTCAACCAACTGATTTGCTTCTAGATCATTGCGTGCGTAATTAATCACGATCTGATGACCCTGTTGTGCCAATAAAGTCGCGGTAAAAGCACCAATGCCTCTGGATGCCCCTGTAATCAAAATCACTTTTTTCTCATTTGATGGTGTATTCATTTTTAACCTCATCCAAGCCGACTTATCACGAAATACAATCTATGATACTGTTCAGTGAGAACAAGATAATCTATCAAATTTCGGCTTCTTTATACGGATAGAGCGAACAAAAGAATCAAACCTATGGACAAGTTAAATGCCATGTCAGCATTCGTACATGTGGTTGAGCAGCGAAGTTTTACCAAAGCAGCGCAGATCCTGAACTTACCGCGCTCAACTCTGACAGATGCGATTAAACAATTAGAAACACAGCTGAATACCCGCTTACTGTTTCGAACCACACGACAAGTGAATCCGACTGACGAAGGCCATCTGTACTATCAACGCTGTAAATATATTCTGGCTTATATTGATGAATCAGATCATGATTTTTTACATGCCAAACCGCAAGGTATCTTAAAGGTCGAAGTTCACGGTATCTTTGCCGCACATTTTATTCTGCCAAAATTGCATCAGTTCCTCAGTGAATACCCACAAATTCAATTACAACTGACTGAAAGTGATCGCTATGTTGATCTGATTAAAGAAGGCATCGACTGTGTGATTCGGATTGGACATTTAAATAATAGCGAGCTAGTGGTCAGACCCTTAGGCCAGATTCAGCAAGTCACTCTCGCAAGTCCTGAATATCTCAAAAAATACGGTACACCGAACACACTGAGTGAATTAAAACAGCATTTTATGGTGGGCTTCTATTCTACAGCCCGGCAAAAAGCGCTTCCCTTAGAATTTTTGATTCAGCATAAAGTCGAGTTTTATGATTTACCTGTATTAATTCAAGTGAATGGCGCTTACACCTATTCGGCAGCGGCAGAACAAGGCTTTGGCATTATTCAGGTACCACGTTACGGTCATTTACAGCAAATTGAAAATGGCCAACTCTCCCCAGTGCTAACCCAATATGCTGTTCCCGCTTTACCTGTCTCATTGCTCTACCCCTCAAAAACACGGGTTTCACCGAGACAAAGAGTGTTTATTGAATGGATCGTGCAGTTGTTTAAAGACCATCCTTTAGATCAGCGTTAAAACACCCTCCCCTGAACAGCAGGGATGCTGCACTTAAGTCCTCTATCTTTATCAATCTTATTTTTAGTATGATGATTTTTTGCATTTCAATGCGTTGCCATCATGCGTTTTGATTTTTTTGATTTACAGTTATTTCTGCATATCACCAGCACGGGTAGTCTGACCAAAGGGGCTGAACGTTCTGCAATTTCATTACAAGCCGCGAGCGAACGAATTAAAAAGCTCGAGCAATATTTTGATACCCCTTTATTTACTCGACAAACCACTGGCGTTGAATTAACTACAGCCGGACATGCTTTGGCCGAACATGCGCGACGTATGATCCGCCAAAAAGATCAGCTCGAACAAGAGATGCAACGCTTTCGACAACAACAACCCGAATCCTTAACCCTGTGGTGCAACTCTTCGGCACAAAGTGAATATCTGCCGCCACTGTTACCGCAATATCTGATGCGACATCCTGACATCAATATTGACTTACATGAAGCAGAAAGTTCAGAGATTATTACCGCTCTAGGCAAAGGCATCGCTAAGCTCGGCTTGGTTTCCAGTTTCTTTGATATTCGCCCTTTGCAGACCCAAGAATTTGCCAGTGACCCCTTGGTACTGATTTGCCCAGCCTCACATGCCCTTGCTCAATACACACAATTAAATCTGGTCGATGCCTTACATTTTGGCTTTATTGGGTTGATGCCACATCATTCTTTGCAGCAATCTATCGAAACCCAGGCCAAGTTACTGGGCTTTAATATCCAATACCGTTTGCGTTTACCCAATTTTGCTGCGATTGCTGAAGTGGTGGCGAAAGGCGTCGGCATAGCGATTATGCCTGCCCGTGCTGCGCAGCGTTTAGAGCCAGACTATGATTTCCACACGGTACAGCTGTTGGGAGCATGGGCTAATCGGAAGCTGCTGTTAGCAACGCAGGATTTCAGTCAACTACCCGAGACTTATCAGCAATTTGCAGATTTTTTATTGCAGCATCGTCCTTAGTTCACAGCAAAATTAATGCGATAGCATATAGCCACCTAAAGCGACCAGCCCCATAAAAAATAGACGACGGAAGCGTTGCTCATTCAGTTGATAGCGGATTTTTTTACCCAACCACATCCCGACCAAAGCTGCTACCAAGGCAACAGCCGATAAACGATAGTCCAGTGTGATTCCCTGCATTGGGTTATGCTGTAGAAATACTGCCAAGCAAATGGTGGACACGGTAAAGGTTAATCCTAAAGCTTGAACCAGCTCATCACGGTTTAGATGTAAAGACTGCAAATAAGGCACCACAGGAATAATCACAACCCCTGTTGCTACAGTGACCGCACCACCGATATAACCCACCAAGGGAGATAACCAATGCTCATATTTGCCCAAGTGGGGCAGATTCTTAACGCATAAACCATAAAGCCCGTACAGTATCAGCATCGTACCCAATAGAATTTCACTGCTTTGACCATGGCTTTGGCTTAAAGTGGGTAAAAAACTCCAGACCGATCCAACCACAATCCCAAGCAACAAAGACCAGAAGCGGCGTACGAAAGTCCAGACCCGCCCCTCAGCAAAGAGCTGCCAGATATTGGTAATCATGGACGGAACGATCAGCAGTGAGGCAGCCTGAAAAGGACTCATGGCAATTGTGAGTAGCCCCATTGAGACCGCAGGTAAGCCTAAGCCGATCATGCCTTTAATCATGCCTGCAAAGACAAATACCATCACAATAATTGCTAAAAAAGTCACGCCCAAGTCTCCGATGTTGCGTCGGAGTTATGCTACGAAAAAAGCGAGGTTTGCCCTATTCTTATTTTTGGGAGCAGGCCTCAGGCAGAGCTTGAGGCCGTTCTATATTTGTCTTCCAACACATTGCTGATAATGCTTTCAATCATCCAAACCCGATACAGACTATTGAAAACGTAGCTCTGTCCATCTATACGTAATTCTAGTACAGGAAAATCTGGCTGATGCTTTTGCTGGCATAGTTCATCATTCTGTTTCAGTAGAGCTTCGACATCCTGTTCAGTGATGTCCTCGATCTCTAGACGCTTTTGCATGCGCTGAAAATGGGCTTTAAATGACAAGTCTTTACCCCGTGTCCACACCCCTTCAAAAATCTGGTGGATACAATCGACTTGCTGTTCTTCAGGCACACTATAAAACAGTCGCGCCATCTCATACGTCGCTTCTTTGGTTGGACGGCAGAACGGCGTAAATGTCACTTGTGTTCGCTTGGAAACACGGGTTGCCAGACTCCAATCAAACCAGTCTCGCCCATGATAACTCAGCGGAAAAACCTTCAACTGAATATTATAATAATTAGCCAGTTCTTCTTTGATATAGGCCAATAACAACCAGCTCATTGGATCTTCAAGCGCAATGTATAAGTCTAGCTCAGGATGCATGGCTTGGACTTCGGTAAGTGACTCACCATCATTGATCAAATGCTCGCGCCATTCGATATGATTAATCAGGAAAATTGGATTTCCAGTCAGTAATTTTTGTTGTTTCAGACGGCGAGTCAAACGCAATAAATCATCAACGGCTTGATATTTACGCTCACCAAATTCGAAATAGCTGGCAGCAACGGGCACATCTTTAAAAATACGTTCAGGATAATCTTGAGGGCTTTGGTGCCGACTGGCCATGGCATAGAGGGTACGTAATTTGCCATATTGTTGTTGCCACAGCATATGAAACACATCTTCCAATAAATGTAAGAAGTTCTGTTCACGTAAGGGAGTGTTTCGAAGAATGGTTTCAGCTTGTTGTAATGCTTCTGCGCTGGGGATTTCTGGAGTGTCATCAAAGCCAAAACGATGTTGCTTGGCAAGAATCTTGGCATCATTTAAACAATAACTGAGCCATTCCTGCTTGGACATTCCATTCGGAGGCTCTGCGTCCTGCCTCGAGATAATCACTTTTAAGGGTTTCAACTCATCACTCAGGATTTCATTGAGCTGATCCAGTTGTTGTACTGCAAGATAGCTATAAACATCGTCTAGACGCAGGTAAATGCTTAAACCCTGTTCCGTAGGTAACACCGCCTGACGCGAAGGTTTTTGGTAAAACCAACTCGATCGGAGGGGATCAAACCAACGACGTAACAAAGACATGTCGATAGCCTCTAATGGTCATAAATTGAAAGATAGATAAATATGCCCAAACTTGTATTGAATAAAGAGCAAGTGAGCCAATAAGTTTGTTCAGTATCTTATAAAATGACAAAAAAGTCCCTCTTAATTAAAGAGGGACCAAAAGGGATTACAAAACTCGTACTGCGCCTTTGGCTGCACTGGTCGAATGCATTGCGTAAATCTTCAATGACTTAGACACTTTACGTTTACGCTCTTCTGCTGGATGCCAACCTTTAGCTTCCTGAACGGTACGGCGATGCGCCATGGTTGCATCATCGATATCGAGGTGAATGGTACGGTTTGGAATATCGATTTGAATGGTATCACCATCTTCAACTAGACCAATTGCACCACCTTCAGCCGCTTCTGGAGAAACGTGACCAATCGACAAACCTGACGAACCACCCGAGAAACGACCATCGGTAATCAAGGCACAGTCTTTACCTAAACCTTTCGACTTCAAGTAACTGGTTGGATACAACATTTCCTGCATCCCTGGTCCGCCACGTGGTCCTTCGTAGCGAATCACCACGATATCGCCCGCAACGATTTTATGATCCAAAATCGCTTCAACCGCTGCATCTTGGCTTTCAAAAACACGCGCAGTACCAGTGAATTTAAGGATCGACTCATCTACACCCGCAGTTTTTACGATACAGCCATCTAAAGCGATGTTGCCGTAAAGTACAGCCAAACCACCATCTTTAGAGAAGGCATGTTCAGCATTACGAATTACGCCTTTCTCACGATCACCATCCAAAGTTGAATAGTAACGGTTCTGCGAGAACGCTACTTGAGTTGGAATACCACCCGGAGACGAACGATAGAACTCATAAACGTCCGCATCTTCTGTACGGATAATATCCCATTTGTCTAATGCATCTTTCAGAGTAGGTTCGTGCACGGTTGGGCATGAGGTATTCAATAAGTTGGCACGATCCAACTCACCCAAGATTGCCATGATGCCACCTGCACGGTGTACATCTTCCATATGCACGTCTTGTTTTGCAGGTGCAACTTTTGACAATACTGGTACTTGGCGAGACAGACGGTCGATATCATCCATGGTGAAATCAACTTCTGCTTCATGTGCAGCCGCAAGCAAATGCAATACGGTATTGGTTGAGCCACCCATTGCAATATCCAAAGTCATGGCATTTTCAAATGCTGCTTTAGTTGCAATTGAACGTGGCAAAATACTGTCATCATTTTGTTCGTAGTAGCGTTTCGCCAGTTCAACCACTAAACGGCCTGCTCTTAAGAACAATTTTTCACGATTGGCATGCGTCGCCACGATCGAACCATTGCCCGGTAAAGACAAACCTAAAGCTTCGGTTAAGCAGTTCATTGAGTTAGCTGTGAACATCCCTGAGCATGAACCACAAGTAGGACATGCTGAGCGTTCAAACGCAGCAACTTCTTCATCGGTATAGCTTTCGTCTGCTGCAACCACCATAGCATCAACAAGGTCAATCGCCTTTTCGTCACCGCGGAATTTAACTTTACCCGCTTCCATTGGCCCGCCAGACACAAATACCACTGGAATGTTCAGGCGCATCGCAGCCATCAGCATTCCTGGAGTGATCTTGTCACAGTTCGAGATACATACCATGGCATCAGCGCAATGGGCATTGACCATGTATTCCACAGAATCGGCAATCAAATCACGTGATGGCAGTGAATACAGCATCCCGTCATGACCCATGGCAATACCATCATCGACGGCAATGGTATTAAATTCTTTCGCGACACCACCAGAAGCTTCAATTTCTCTCGCAACAAGTTGACCTAAATCTTTAAGATGCACGTGACCAGGAACAAATTGGGTAAATGAGTTGACCACCGCAATAATTGGTTTGCCAAAATCTTCATCTTTCATACCGGTCGCACGCCATAAACCACGCGCGCCCGCCATATTTCTTCCATGTGTTGATGTTTTCGAACGATAATCAGGCATTTTGTATTCCCAACAAGTGTGTGCTCGAGAAGAATAGGACATTCTCTCTGGCGAAATGATACTGAGCTCTTTGCATCATACTACAAGTTATCGTTTAACAGATGACCAACAGGCCTATCTTTTTTTGCACAAAAGCAATTCAGGTCGTGAATTAGGGACTCGTCGCTTTTTCGCTTATAATTTGAGGTAAGTTTTATTTGGATTCCATTTGTGAAAATCATTTTTGCTGGTACGCCTGAATTTGCGGCAACCGCATTGGCGGCATTATTAAAAACATCCCACCAGATCATTGCGGTTTATACCCAACCTGACCGTAAATCAGGACGTGGGCAAAAATTAACGCCATCTCCTGTTAAACAATTGGCACTTGAACACGATTTACCCGTTTATCAACCTTTGAATTTTAAAGCGTCTACGGAAGAAGGCTTGGCAGCTCGACAAGAACTTGCTGCACTTGGCGCAGATGTGATGGTGGTGGCAGCCTATGGCTTGATTTTACCGCAAGCGGTTTTAGATACACCGAAATACGGTTGTTTAAATATCCATGGTTCGCTGTTACCCCGTTGGCGTGGTGCTGCCCCGATTCAACGTGCCATTGCCACAGGTGATGCTGAAACGGGCATTACCATTATGCAAATGGCGGCAGGTTTAGATACTGGCGATATGATGTATAAAACCTATTGCCCAATTACTGCGGAAGATACCACTGCCAGCTTGCATGACAAATTGGCTGTTCAAGGCGCAGAAGCAATTTGTACCGTGCTTGAATCAGAACAAAGCTTGCAGGATTTTATTGAAAAACGTGAAGTACAAGATGAAGCACTTACCGTTTATGCGCACAAATTAGTGAAAGCCGAAGCCCGTATCGATTGGACTATAAATGCAGTTCAAATCGATCGTAATATTCGTGCCTTTAACCCTTGGCCAGTCGCGTTTATCCAACTCGATGAAAATAATGCTTTACGTGTTTGGGGTTCTACACTTTCACAGCTCAGCAAAACCGATGCACAAGTTGGTGAAATCCTTGCCATTGATAAACAAGGCGTGCATGTTGCCTGTGGCGAAAATACTGCAGTGTGCTTAACCAGCTTACAATGGCCAGGTGCTAAAGCCTTAAATCCAGTACAAATTGCCCAAACCCAAAAATTGCATATTGGACAAATTCTCCCATGAACCCATCAAATCAATCATCTGCAAAAAATTTGAATCTGCGTGCGCAGGTGATCAAAACACTTTTGGCGGTTCAGAATGGGCAATCTTTGTCTTCCGTTTTGAATCAACATATCAATATCGTTTCTGAGCGTGACCGTGGCTTATATCACGAACTTACTTTAGGTTGTTTACGCCAATGGTATTCGTTAAAAGCAATTACCTTACCCTTGCTCACAAAACCATTAGACAATGAAGCCCTAGAAAGTTGTTTATATCTTGGTTTATATCAAATTTTATGTACGCGTATTCCTGTACATGCTGCGATTTCAGAAACTGTAAATGCTGCGAAGCAACTCGGTTTTGAGCCAATGAGTGGTTTGGTCAATGCGATTCTGCGTCGTGTTTCACGTGAAACAGATGAATTTCAAACCGCATTGAATAATACCCATGGTTTACCAAGTTGGTTATTCAAGCGACTCAAAAAAGATTGGCCTGAGCAAGTAGAGCCGCTATGCCAAGCCTTAAAACAAGTCGCGCCACTGACGCTGCGTGTCAATGAACGCCAAGTGAGTCGTAACGAATATTTAGAGATTTTGGACGAAGAACAGATTGATGCTCGTCCTTGCACACTTTCAGATGTGGGTATTGTTCTGGAACAAACGGGCAATATTACCCATTTACCCGGTTTCGAAGAAGGTGGTTTTTCTGTTCAGGATGAACATGCGCAATTGTGCGCGACGCTTTTACCAAATTTAGATGACCAAGTTGTTGTCGATGCCTGTGCTGCACCAGGGGGTAAAGCCGCACATATCCTTGAGCGTTTTAATCCTAAAAAATTGATTGCACTTGATCATGATGCAAAACGTTTACTGCGTGTTTCTGAAAATTTAGAACGTCTTGCCCTAGATCAGGACAATGTTGAGATTATTACGGCTGATGCCACCACATGGCAGGCACAGGAACTTGCCGATTGTATCGTGTTGGATGCACCCTGCTCTGCGACAGGTGTAATCCGTCGCCATCCCGATATTCGTCTGCTCAGACAGTCGACTGATATCGCGCAAACGGTTGAGCTACAGCAGCAAATTTTGCAGCAGATGTGGCAACAGCTTAAAGTCGGTGGCACTTTACTGTATATCACCTGCTCGATTCTCAAAGCTGAAAATGAGCAGCAAATGGCAACATTCTTTGCAGCACATGCTGATGCAAAAGAAATCAAAATCAATGCAGATTGGGGTATTGAACAGACCTATGGTCGTCAGTTGCTTCCTTCTGCCCACGCTGGTGATGGTTTCTATTATTGCCGAATTAAAAAATTGGCATAAATCAAAAATAAAAAAGCAGGCTTAAAGCCTGCTTTTTTATTCATTCTATTTAGAGTGTATGCTGATCTTTGACTTCTTCAAGAACGTCATCTAACTCTTCTGGGTTTTTGGTTAAGTGCAGAATAGACAGTGCCAATCCACCCCATAAAAACACCATTGAAATCACCATCATTACGATTGCTGAAGTATTCATATTTGTTCTCCTAGCGATCTTTGATTCGGCTGAGTACAATTGCAACGACAGCACAGAAAATCACGCTGCCCCATCCAAATACGCCTTGTAAGCTCATGCTATAACTATCGTAACCGTTTTTCACCAAGTTAAATACGGTCATGCTTAAGGTCGTTAACAAGATCAACGATGTGATCACTGTTAAAGTGAAATCCCAGCCTTTGCCCAATTGAACAGTCGAAATACGATTCACATGATCACGCAATTCACGCAAGGCAGAACGTTTAAACCAAGCAATACTGATAATCGAGATCAATGCACCACCAATAATACCGATGTTATTGATGAAGTGATCGACAATATCCACCAGCTTAATCGCATTCACACTAGAGAATAAGATCACGGAAACCAGTGCACTACCACCACCAATAATCGTTACAGCTTTGGTACGGCCCCATTTCAACTTGTCCTGCATTGCAGCAATCGGCACTTCCAAAATACTGACCATGGAAGAGATACCCGCAACAAACAGCGAAGAGAAGAACAAGAAACCAAATAAATCCGCACCTGCACCTAAACTTGAAATAATTTTAGGGAATGCGATGAATGCTAGACCAATACCACCACTCACAACATCCTGTACTTCTTTACCTGCCGCATGTGCCATAAAGCCCAACGCAGCAAAAATACCAATACCCGCCAAAATCTCTGTTGATGCGTTAGCAAAACCAACGATCAAGCCTGAACCTGTTAAGTTAGTTTTAGGTTTTAAGTAAGAGGCATACGTCACCATGATCCCGAAGCCAACAGACAACGAGAAGAAAGTATGGCCATATGCAGCTAACCAAACTTTATAGTTCATCATCGCTGACCAGTTCGGAGTAAAGAATGCATTTAAGCCTTCTACCGCACCAGGTAAACGTAATGACTGAATCACAAGAACCGTAAACAAGACAAATAACAACGGCATGAAAATCTTATTCGATAATTCAACACCCTTCTTAACACCACCATACAAAATGATTAAGGTCAGTGCCCAGATACCAACGATTGGCCAGAACAAATGACTCACAAATTGTAGATCGAAGCCTGTTGCTTTCGAGGTCTGCAAATAAGTATTGAAGAAGAAGCTTTCCGGGTCACTGCCCCACGCCTGACCAATTGAGAAGTAGACATAACTACCTGCCCAAGTCAGTACGCTGGCATAGTACAAACCAATGATGATACAGACACAGACTTGCCACCAACCGAGTGTCTCACCGCCTTTAAATAGCGCACGATATGCTTTTGGCGGTGAATTACGCGCACGATGACCTGTTGCATAGTCCAAGAATAAAAGCGGTAAACCAGCTGTAATCAACGCCAGTAAATAAGGGATAAGAAACGCCCCACCGCCATTTTCATAAGCAACGTAAGGGAAACGCCAAATGTTACCTAAACCTACAGCTGAACCAACAGCTGCAATAATAAAACCAGATCGTGATGTCCAGTTTTCACGAGAATCTGCCATAAAACACCTAAATTGTCCTGCTGGCCGTTCCATGCTGTCCTAGGTTTTTATTATCCAACAGACATGAAAAGTGCCATAAAAAATCTTGTTTTGCTTGCATGAAATTTCAACCTTGTGGGTCTCCGTTTACATGGACAAACAAAGCAAAAACCAAACCATCTTCCTTAAAGATTGGGCTTTGTTTTTCTGCTTTTAATAGCCGAACAATACCTGTTTTTATTTCTTTTTACTGTAAATTCTGCAAGAAAAAATCATGTTTTTTAAACAACTGATTATTTTTCAACAGACTGTAATTTTGACCTTGCAGTCAATCTATAAAAATCAAGTACATAAAACAATCAAGCAAAGCTTAAACTCCGCTTGGGCCACAATCCTTTTTATTGTTTGATGGCTAATAATCTTTCCTCTTGCATATCCCGAATCGCAGAATGAATACCTTCTCGACCTAGGCCAGAATCCTTCACACCGCCATAGGGCATATTATCGACACGGAAAGTCGGGACATCGTTAATAATCACACCTCCAACATGTAAATGATCCCATGCATACAGCATTTTATTGAGATTTTGCGTATACACACCTGCCTGCAAACCAAAACGACTTTGGTTAATCGTGGCAATACCCTGCTCAAAATCTTTAAATTTTTCTAAGATCGCCACTGGACCAAAGGCTTCATCTTTATAGATTTCCAGCTTGGCATCTACATTTTCCAGCAAAGCAGGTTCAAACAGCATGCCTTGTAAACTTCCTCCTATTAATATTTTTGCTCCTTTTTTCTCGGCTTTATCCAGCCATTTTTTTAAGCGAACAGCTTCTGCTTCTTTGATCATCGGCCCAACCACAGTGCCACTTAAACTTGGGTCATCTGCCTTGATTTTTTTCAATTTTGCGATGAGTTTCTTTTTCAGATCAGCATAGATATCGGCATGTACTAAAATCCGCTGCACACTGATACATACTTGCCCCGCATGACCATAAGCCGCAGCAATTAAGCGGTCAATTAAAGCATCATCAATCACGGTATCCGCATCAATCAACACTGTGGCATTGCCACCCAGTTCCAAGGTTACTTTCTTGCGACCTGCACGTGCTTTCATGTCCCAACCGACCTGATCTGACCCTGTAAAGCTGAGTAATTTAAAGCGGTCATCGGTCACTAGAATATCTGCTGCTTGGCGATCGCATGGTAATACCGACCATGAGCCTTTCGGTAGTTCTGTTTCCGCCAAAACCTTTGCAATCATTAAAGCACTGATTGGGGTCAAGCTCGCAGGTTTCAGCACAAATGGACAACCTGCTGCAATTGCAGGTGCAATCTTATGAGCGACTAAATTTAAAGGGAAATTAAACGGACTAATTAAGGAAATTGCACCAATTGGCACTTGTTTGACCATGCCACGAAAACGCGCGGCAGCGGGTGTGACTGCCAATGGCAGCATACGACCATCATCCAGCTGCGTGACTGCGTCGGCTGCCAACTGGAAGGTATTAATTAAACGTTCCACTTCTGCACTCGCTGCACCACGAGGCTTACCACCTTCCGCAATCAGAACTTCAGTCAGTTCCTCACGCAGTTCATTAAAGCGTTTTACACAATGCAGCAAAATTTTCTGCTTTTGAAAAGGCTTGAGTGCTGCCATTTCCTCTTCTGCTTTTACCGAAGCCGAAATGGCTTTTTCAAGGACCTTCGCATCAGCCAATGCCACACGCGCATAGACCGTCGTTCGATACTTATCATGGACTTCCAACCACTGACCTGTTGTAACGGCTTTTCCTGCGACGTAAAGCGGATAATCCACTACATTCTGTGCATCTGTCATTATTCTTGATCTCGTTATAAAAATTTAAAATTAGACTACTGCATATTTTCCAAGATCACTATATGATTCGCCCATTCACTGATGAATTCACAACAATTCATTACGGTTTTTTGAAATTTATTAGGACAATGCAATGAAAATATTAAAAATATCAATGCTTGCTTTAGGGACAAGCTTTTGTGGTCTAGCGCAAGCGGATGTGATTGGTGTAAAAGGTGATCTTAGCTACTGGAATTACAACGGTGAAGCTAATATGGCTGCGCAAACATCAGCACCAGATCAAGACCTTGATCGTAAAGGCTCTGCGCAAGTTTCGCTTGCATTTGAACACCCAATTCCACTGATTCCAAATGCAAAAATTCGCTATGTGAATTTAAAATCGCAGACTGAAAATAAAGTTGCTGGTCAACCAGTCTATGACCTCAACATCGATCATACCGATTTCATTTTATATTATGAGATCTTAGACACCATCGTAAATGCGGATGTCGGCCTCGGTGCAACCAACCTGAATGGCGATGTAAAAACACTGGGTTTAAGCAAAACAGATATCGATAAAACAGTCCCTGTGATTTATGGATCTGCAGGTGTAAAACTGCCTTTCACAGGTTTAAGTGCCAAAGCTGAATTGTTATATAGCAATGTCAACGATACCAAAATCACCGATGCTCAAGCTGAATTACAATACAACTTTATTGATAATTTATTGGTCGATGTTGGTTTAAAAGCGGGTTACCGTATTCTCGATATCAAACTAGATGATTACGAAAAAAATGACCTTAAATTTAACTTTAAAGGTCCCTATATCGGTTTAGATATTCATTTCTAAGACTTGAATGAAACAGAAACGGAATCTATTGATTCCGTTTTTTATAGCCCATCATTTTATAAATCTCAATTGATGTACGCCAAAGCCTACAACAATCGCAGCGATTGGCGAATATCCCAACTAAAACTTTTCCCCTATCATATAAATCATAGAGAGACAGGAAGTCTCATTGAGAATAATAAAACACACAGGACGTGGTCGTTAATAGGATATCAACGACATAAACTGAATATGAAGAAGCCCCGTCAGGATGATGGGGCTTCTTTTTATCTGCTGTTTTTTTTATATGCAAGCTAAAGACTTTTTAAGTACTCAACGATTTCGGCATGCTCTGCCATTTCAGCAAGCTGTAGCGCACTATATTCGCCTTTATAAGCGACATTTGCACCTCTACTCACCAACAGCTTCACTATGGACAAATGATCGTTCTCAGCAGCGGCCTGTAACGCACTATAGCCTTCGTCATCGGTCTGGTTTGGGTCTATCCCCTCTGCCAATAGTTGCTCTACTTGTTCCACATCACCAAGTGAAGCCCAATAGACTAGCTCAGGAAGATGCAGTTCATCATCATCTTCAGGGAGTGGTGAAAAAGAGTTGAGTTTCATCTATTTCCTCTGATTTAAAAATGAGTGTTCTCTCCATAACAATTACGGGAGCAACATATTCACTAAGCTCTTTACGATAGAGCTCTACAAAACCTTGCCTTGACCAAAATGCGAACGCAGGTTCATTTGATTCAACCACTGCAATTCTCAACCGATCACATCCCCAAGTATTCGCAAGACCCGAAATAAAATTGACTGCTTGTGGACCATAGCCTAAACCTTGATGAGACTCTATAAACAATAGCAGTCCAATAAATACTATTGATGACTCGGGATAACCTTGCAGAATATCAATACAACCAATCATCTGTTCTTTATGATAAATCGCGTAAAAAAACTTTGCAGTAAATGGATGTCCACTAGGTACAGCTTTTAGATCGTTTCGAGCAGCATTTTTCTCTGCGCTATATCCTTGAATGAGTTTAAAATAATTTGGAGTAGCCTCAAATACAGCTTGAATACCGGCTATATCAGCTTCATTAGCTGAACAGAGAAGACGATAACTCAGCATATAGTTAAATATCCTGATGCTTTAAACACGAATAGCTTTTCCTTACACCACATTAAAGCTGTACCCCATTCACAATCGACCAATGATAGGGCATCAACTCTCTTAAAGGTTTAAATAATAATTTGTTCTCAGCTGTACTAACTGCGACTAGAACATCGCCACCCCAATAGGAAAGACGCTCTTGGCAGATCCCACAAGGCGTTAAAATGAGAATATTTGAATGTTCCGACTCTCTACATATACAGAGGGAATGTGTAATTTTTTCATTGATTTTATGTGCCTCCAAGCATGCCCCGACTTCCATACAAAGTGATAAAGCATCATTTCGTGTTTCAGGGGCAACACTGAGTAGAATTTTACCGCTCTCTGTGGCGAGTGCCGCAACACCGCCCCAACCTTGAGGATAACGTCTCTCCATGAAGTCTTTCGCAGCTTGAAATAGCTTTTGTTGCATCTTATCTCCACATAATTTCGCAATTCTTATTGTTCATATCTCATAATTGTTGTTTCTACAGTATGGTGATTGGCTTGATGCAGTACTTTAAAACCATGCTTTTGATAAAGTGTAATATTATGGCTTTCACATTGTAAATAGAGCATGGTTACGCCTAATTCTTTGGCTTTTTCTTTTGCCAATAAAATCATTTGACTTGCAACACCTTGCCCTCTCCATAAGGGATCAACAAAAATCCCACCGATCCAATGCTCATATTCTGGATAGTTTTTATTCTCTCGTAGCTTAAGTTCTAAGGCACCGATCAATTCATTTTCATGATGAGCTACGATTGCTAAGGGAATAACATCACGATTAACTACTTTTTCCAGCACCTTGTGGTACATCATTTCTTCGGTGATCTGTAAAGAGAGATAAGCCCATTCGTTATAGTACCACTTTGCAATTTTTCCAACCGCCTCAGGGTGATCTATGAGCAAAGAAATTTTCATTGTATTGTTAGTTTTAAGAATGATTTAACCGAGTTTAGCCGATATATTCTAATATTTTTAGTTCCGCACAATAAAAAACACCCCCTCTGCGATAGCGGAGGGGGTGTTTAGATTTAAAAGCTGGCGATGACTTACTCTCACATGGCAAGTGCCACACTACCATCAGCGCTAAGAGGTTTCACTTCTGAGTTCGGGAAGGGATCAGGTGGTTCACTCTTGCTATTGTCGCCAGCAAACTGTTTTGGTTTTGGGTGGTCTTACGTTTTTTGCCACTTAGTACCGAAAGAGTTATTAACGGATTAGTTAATTGAGTCGGTATTGTAACTAGATTTCACACTAAATCAAGTTATGTATTGAATTTATCTTGAATACAACAACTGTTTGGGTGTTGTATAGTCAAGCCTCACGAGCAATTAGTATTGGTCAGCTTCACACGTCACCGTGCTTCCACACCCAACCTATCAACGTCCTAGTCTCGAACGGCTCTTTAGAGGAATAAATTCCTAGGGAAATCTTATCTTGAGGTAGGCTTCCCGCTTAGATGCTTTCAGCGGTTATCCCTTCCGAACATAGCTACCCGGCGATGCGACTGGCGTCACAACCGGTACACCAGAGGTTCGTCCACTCTGGTCCTCTCGTACTAGGAGCAGATCCTCTCAAATTTCCAGCGCCCACGGTAGATAGGGACCGAACTGTCTCACGACGTTCTAAACCCAGCTCGCGTACCTCTTTAAATGGCGAACAGCCATACCCTTGGGACCTGCTTCAGCCCCAGGATGAGATGAGCCGACATCGAGGTGCCAAACACCGCCGTCGATATGAACTCTTGGGCGGTATCAGCCTGTTATCCCCAGAGTACCTTTTATCCGTTGAGCGATGGCCCTTCCATACAGAACCACCGGATCACTAAGACCTACTTTCGTACCTGCTCGACTTGTGGGTCTCGCAGTTAAGCGCGCTTTTGCCTTTATACTCTACGCGTGATTTCCGACCACGCTGAGCGCACCTTCGTACTCCTCCGTTACTCTTTAGGAGGAGACCGCCCCAGTCAAACTACCCACCAGACATGGTCCTCGCCCCGGATTACGGGGCAGAGTTAGAACCTCAACATTACCAGGGTGGTATTTCAAGGACGGCTCCATTGGAACTAGCGTTCCAACTTCAAAGCCTCCCACCTATCCTACACAAGTAAGGTCAAAGTTCAATGTCAAGCTGCAGTAAAGGTTCACGGGGTCTTTCCGTCTAGCCGCGGGTACACTGCATCTTCACAGCGATTTCGATTTCACTGAGCCTCTGCTGGAGACAGCGCCGCCATCATTATGCCATTCGTGCAGGTCGGAACTTACCCGACAAGGAATTTCGCTACCTTAGGACCGTTATAGTTACGGCCGCCGTTTACTGGGGCTTCGATCAAGAGCTTCGCTTACGCTAACCCCATCAATTAACCTTCCAGCACCGGGCAGGCATCACACCCTATACGTCCACTTTCGTGTTTGCAGAGTGCTATGTTTTTAATAAACAGTTGCAGCGGCCTGGTTTCTGTGGCTGCCAATAGCTCAGGGAGCAAGTCCCATCACCGTCAGCAGCGTACCTTCTCCCGAAGTTACGGTACCATTTTGCCTAGTTCCTTCAGCAGAGTTCTCTCAAGCGCTTTGGTCTACTCGACCTGACCACCTGTGTCGGTTTCGGGTACGATTCCTGTGTAACTGAAGCTTAGAGACTTTTCCTGGAAGCATGGTATCAGCCACTTCACTGTACAAGTACAGCTTGCTATCAGTTCTCAGCATAGAGTACCCCGGATTTGCCTAAGATACATGCCTACAACCTTCCACCTGGACAACCAACGCCAGGCTGACTTAACCTTCTCCGTCCTCTCATCGCATTACACAGAAGTATTGGAATATTAACCAATTTCCCATCGACTACGCCTCTCGGCCTCGCCTTAGGGGTCGACTCACCCAGCCCCGATTAACGTTGGACTGGAACCCTTGGTCTTTCAGCGAACGGGTTTTTCACCCGTTTTGTCGTTACTCACGTCAGCATTCGCACTTCTGATACCTCCAGCATACTTCTCAATACACCTTCATCGGCTTACAGAACGCTCCCCTACCACTTGACTAATGTCAAATCCGCAGCTTCGGCACATAGTTTTAGCCCCGTTACATCTTCCGCGCAGGCCGACTCGACTAGTGAGCTATTACGCTTTCTTTAAAGGGTGGCTGCTTCTAAGCCAACCTCCTAGCTGTCTATGCCTTCCCACATCGTTTCCCACTTAACTATGATTTTGGGGCCTTAGCTGGCGGTCTGGATTGTTTTCCTCTTGACTACGGACGTTAGCACCCGCAGTCTGTCTCCCGGATAGTACTCATTGGTATTCGGAGTTTGCATCGGTTTGGTAAGTCGGGATGACCCCCTAGCCGAAACAGTGCTCTACCCCCAATGGTATTCGTCCGAGGCGCTACCTAAATAGCTTTCGGGGAGAACCAGCTATCACCAGGCTTGATTAGCCTTTCACCCCTATCCACAAGTCATCCCCTGGCTTTTCAACGACAGTGGGTTCGGTCCTCCAGTTAGTGTTACCCAACCTTCAACCTGCTCATGGATAGATCGCCTGGTTTCGGGTCTATACCCAGCAACTAAACGCCCTATTAAGACTCGATTTCTCTACGGCTCCCCTATGCGGTTAACCTTGCTACTGAATATAAGTCGCTGACCCATTATACAAAAGGTACGCAGTCACCGAACAAGTCGGCTCCCACTGCTTGTATGCATGCGGTTTCAGGATCTATTTCACTCCCCTCACAGGGGTTCTTTTCGCCTTTCCCTCACGGTACTGGTTCACTATCGGTCAGTCAGGAGTATTTAGCCTTGGAGGATGGTCCCCCCATATTCAGACAAGGTTTCACGTGCCTCGCCCTACTCGTCATCATTGTGTGTGCCCTTTCGTGTACGGGAATATCACCCTCTACGTTCGCACTTCCCAGAGCGTTCCACTAGAACACACACAACTTAATGGGCTGCTCCCCGTTCGCTCGCCGCTACTAAGGGAATCTCAATTGATTTCTTTTCCTAAGGGTACTGAGATGTTTCACTTCCCCTCGTTCGCTTCATAAGCCTATGTATTCAGCTTATGATACCCGCCTTATAGCGGGTGGGTTCCCCCATTCAGAAATCTCCGGATCAAAGGATATTTGCCGCCTCCCCGGAGCTTTTCGCAGGCTATCACGTCTTTCATCGCCTCTGACTGCCAAGGCATCCACCACATGCACTTAATTACTTGACTATACAACCCCAAACAGTCGTTAACACATACAAGTGAGTGTTATCGTTGCAAACTTAATTGCTACTGGTTTGTTGTCTGTGAACTTAATCACCATACAGCTTCAATCTAAATTCATATACCAAAACGCTTGATTCAGTGTTTTTGCTAGTTCTCAATTTCATTCTTTCGAATGAATTGAGTGAACAATTTATTTCAGACTCAATTTTCTAATCTGTTAATGATTAACTACCACCTCGTCGGTGAGTAGTAAACTGTGATAAATCACAGAAGTTAATAAACTAAGATCTTTCGATCTTCTTATTTATTAATTTCTATAAGCTATCTTGGAATTTAACTTTCGTTTTCTACATTACTTCGTAATGTATGGTGGAGACTAGGAGAGTCGAACTCCTGACCTCCTGCGTGCAAAGCAGGCGCTCTACCAACTAAGCTAAGTCCCCAGCTTATCATTTAATGAACGACATATCTTTCAATCTAAGCTACTGCAATCAGATTTGGTGGGTCTGACAAGACTTGAACTTGTGACCCCACGCTTATCAAGCGTGTGCTCTAACCAACTGAGCTACAGACCCTCAGATACATCTTCGAAGAACAACTTGTTGTGGATTCTTACCGATCGTCAATCTTTCGTTAAGGAGGTGATCCAGCCGCAGGTTCCCCTACGGCTACCTTGTTACGACTTCACCCCAGTCATCGGCCACACCGTGGTAAGCGTCCTCCTTGCGGTTAGACTACCTACTTCTGGTGCAACAAACTCCCATGGTGTGACGGGCGGTGTGTACAAGGCCCGGGAACGTATTCACCGCGGCATTCTGATCCGCGATTACTAGCGATTCCGACTTCATGGAGTCGAGTTGCAGACTCCAATCCGGACTACGATCGGCTTTTTGAGATTAGCATCCTATCGCTAGGTAGCAACCCTTTGTACCGACCATTGTAGCACGTGTGTAGCCCTGGTCGTAAGGGCCATGATGACTTGACGTCGTCCCCGCCTTCCTCCAGTTTGTCACTGGCAGTATCCTTAAAGTTCCCGGCTTAACCCGCTGGCAAATAAGGAAAAGGGTTGCGCTCGTTGCGGGACTTAACCCAACATCTCACGACACGAGCTGACGACAGCCATGCAGCACCTGTATGTAAGTTCCCGAAGGCACCAATCCATCTCTGGAAAGTTCTTACTATGTCAAGACCAGGTAAGGTTCTTCGCGTTGCATCGAATTAAACCACATGCTCCACCGCTTGTGCGGGCCCCCGTCAATTCATTTGAGTTTTAGTCTTGCGACCGTACTCCCCAGGCGGTCTACTTATCGCGTTAGCTGCGCCACTAAAGCCTCAAAGGCCCCAACGGCTAGTAGACATCGTTTACGGCATGGACTACCAGGGTATCTAATCCTGTTTGCTCCCCATGCTTTCGTACCTCAGCGTCAGTATTAGGCCAGATGGCTGCCTTCGCCATCGGTATTCCTCCAGATCTCTACGCATTTCACCGCTACACCTGGAATTCTACCATCCTCTCCCATACTCTAGCTTCCCAGTATCGAATGCAATTCCCAAGTTAAGCTCGGGGATTTCACATCCGACTTAAAAAGCCGCCTACGCACGCTTTACGCCCAGTAAATCCGATTAACGCTCGCACCCTCTGTATTACCGCGGCTGCTGGCACAGAGTTAGCCGGTGCTTATTCTGCGAGTAACGTCCACTCATCCTAGGTATTAACTAGAAGAGCCTCCTCCTCGCTTAAAGTGCTTTACAACCAAAAGGCCTTCTTCACACACGCGGCATGGCTGGATCAGGCTTCCGCCCATTGTCCAATATTCCCCACTGCTGCCTCCCGTAGGAGTCTGGGCCGTGTCTCAGTCCCAGTGTGGCGGATCATCCTCTCAGACCCGCTACAGATCGTCGCCTTGGTAGGCCTTTACCCCACCAACTAGCTAATCCGACTTAGGCTCATCATTTAGCGCAAGGTCCGAAGATCCCCTGCTTTCTCCCGTAGGACGTATGCGGTATTAGCATTCCTTTCGGAATGTTGTCCCCCACTAAATGGCAGATTCCTAAGCATTACTCACCCGTCCGCCGCTAGGTTAGGTAGCAAGCTACCCTTCCCCGCTCGACTTGCATGTGTTAAGCCTGCCGCCAGCGTTCAATCTGAGCCATGATCAAACTCTTCAGTTTAAAATCATTAGTAGCTTATGGCTACAAATCTTGGCTCATCAATTTTCTGACTAAAAATTCGCTCAAATAAACTTCGAGAAATTTCTACCATTCAATCAATGAAATATTTTCGATCGATCAATCAGTAAAAATCCACACAAGTTGTTCTTCTATTCTCTTAATGATCTTCTCGATGATTCGTCATCATCAAGCTAGGTCGGCTATATTACTCTAAATTTCTTCAAAGTCAACAGGTAATTTAGATATTTAGCAAACTTATCAATCAAACCAAGAATCTAACCTTTCTAGCCAAATCCTTGTTTCTCAACAAGTTTTTATCTGCATCACCGCCGATGGATGTGCATTCTACAGCATTTCAGGGCAGACACAACCCCCTTTTTTATTATTTTCTTTTGCATGTTTCTTTTTTCTACAAAATCAGTGTTTTCGTTGTTTTTATCAGCTATTTACGTATAAAAAGCAGGCTCAGGGCCTGCTTTTTATTATTTTCATTTCGATTTAG
The DNA here is from genome assembly GCF_023702675.1 of Acinetobacter sp. C26M. Classification (NCBI taxonomy): domain Bacteria; kingdom Pseudomonadati; phylum Pseudomonadota; class Gammaproteobacteria; order Moraxellales; family Moraxellaceae; genus Acinetobacter; species Acinetobacter sp. C26M. Next base: position 18,516 of record NZ_CP098478.1, on the reverse strand, counting down.
TCAGTGAAAGTCACACGAGCAATGGCTTTTTTACCCGACTGGATGATTAAAGTAACATTCTCTTTTACAGAGAAGCTCATATCAACCACATTCCAGTCAACTTTTACTGCACCACGACCTACGGCGTCTTTTGCTGCCGCTGCATTTGGGTTTAAGCCCGCCACTCGAAGAATAGTTGCAATAAATAACTCACCACCAAACTCACCGCGAGAAATGGTTACTTCTGGTGTATCTTCTGGCACTTCGCCTTCTGTTACACGGTTACCTGCACTCTTATGCGCATTTTCAGCTGCTTCTGCATCATGGAAACGTTCAACCAACTCAAGCGCCAAGATACGTTTGATCTCTTGTGGGTTACAACCTGCGGCCATTTCATCCAGCAAAACTTTGATTTCATCAAGTGACTTAAAGCTCAGTAGATCAAAGTAACGTTCAATCAAGCTATCTGGCATCGACAGGATTTTTTGATACATCGCGCCTGGAGTATCAAATACACCAATATAGTTGCCTAAAGATTTAGACATCTTATTCACGCCATCTAAACCTTCAAGAATCGGCACAGTAATGCAGACTTGAGACTCTTGACCATAACGACCTTGTAAAGTACGGCCCATCAATAAGTTAAAGGTCTGATCTGTACCACCTAACTCAACATCTGCCTCAAGTGCAATCGAATCATAGCCTTGTACCAAAGGATACAGAAACTCATGAATCGCAATCGGTTGATGATTGTTATAACGCTTAGTAAAGTCATCACGTTCTAACATACGTGATACGGTTTGCTGGCTTGCCAATTGAATCAGATCAGCCGCAGATTTTTGATTAAACCATTCTGAGTTAAAACGAACTTTGGTTTTATTTGGATCTAAGATTTTAAAAACTTGTTCTTGATAGGTTTTTGCGTTGGCAATTACTTGCTCTTGTGACAACGGCGGACGTGTTGCGCTTTTACCCGTTGGGTCACCAATCATAGCGGTATAGTCACCAATCAAGAAAGTGACTTCATGTCCCAAATCTTGGAAGGTTTTTAATTTATTAATTAGAACCGTATGTCCTAAGTGTAAATCAGGAGCCGTTGGGTCAAAGCCTGCTTTTACACGGAGTGGACGATTCTCTTTCAGTTTTTTCAATAAATCTTCTTCAGAGATAATCTCGTGCGTGCCTCGTTGAATGAGAGCAAGCTGTTCTTCGGCTGGCAAGAAATTTGACATCACAAAACCTAAACACATCAGTTATTCAATTTGTGCGATATACTAACATTTTTTCAGCATCTTGCAGGATAAGTTGTATATGAGCGCGATCTATATTGGTGTAATGACAGGCACGAGCATGGATGGTGTTGATATTGTTGCAACTTCATTCGACCCTTTAACGCTGCATGCCACACTAACAGTGCCTTTTGAGCCTGAATTACGTGATGAATTGATGGCGTTGACCCTGCCAGATGACAATGAAATTGATCGTATGGGCAAAGCCGATGTCGCTTTGGCGCAAATGATTGGGCATGGCATCAATCAACTGATTGAACAAAATAATTTAGATCGAACTCAAATTAAAGCCATCGGTTCACATGGACAAACTATTCGTCATCGCCCTGAACATGGCTTCACTTTACAAATTGGTGATCCCAATATCATCACAGAAATCACACAACTGCCTGTGGTCTCGGATTTCCGTCGTCGTGACATGGCCGCAGGTGGTCAAGGTGCACCTTTAGTGCCTGCTTTCCATCAAGCACTGTTTCAACATGACAGCATTCACCGCGTGATTTTAAATTTAGGTGGCATTGCCAATGTCAGTATGTTACCTGCAAATAATTTAGACGGCGTATATGGTTTTGATACCGGCCCTGCCAATATCTTGATGGATGCGTGGTGTCATCGCCACACAGGACATCCTTATGATGAAAATGGCGATTGGGCAGCATATGGCAATCCAATTCGTTCTTTATTGGATCGTTTGCAGAATCATGAATTTTTCGCTAAAGAGCCTCCGAAGAGCACAGGTCGTGAAGACTTTAATTTAGAATGGCTCGATGAGCAGCTCAGCGATTGGCGCAATGATCTGGAATATGATGAACTGGAAGATACGCCAGAAAATATTCAATCCACGTTGATGAAGCTCACCACACGCGCCATCAAAAAAGCGATTTACCGTAGCAAAGAAACTATGCCGACTGGTGAAATCTATGTTTGTGGTGGCGGTGCCTATAATTCACATTTACTTGAGCAACTCCGTTGGCGCTTACGTAAGCATAATTGGTCGGTACAAACCACGGATGCACTTGATTTAGCTCCAACATGGGTAGAAGCGACCGCTTTTGCGTGGTTAGCCATGCGTTTTGTACAGCAACTCAGTGGCAACTTACCTGCGGTGACTGGTGCAGCTGGAGATCGTATTCTCGGCACCATCACCATGGTATAAAGCACGCAAAACAAAAAAGCTTCTCAATTGGAGAAGCTTTTTTTTACATCAAAAAACCGATTAAATCGAAAAAGATGATCCACAGCCACAAGTTGTGGTCGCATTCGGGTTTTGGATCACAAAACGTGAGCCTTCCAATCCTTCAAGATAGTCTACAACTGAACCTACGAGATACTGATAGCTGAGCGAGTCAACCAAGACTTTCACATCACCATTGCTGAACTCAGCATCATCTTCATTGACACTTTCAGCGAAGTTAAAGCCGTAAGAAAATCCTGAACAACCACCACCCGTTACATAAACACGTAACATAAGATCGTTATTGCCTTCACTTTCGCGTAGTTGGCGAACTTTTTTGGCAGCATTATCTGACAATTCTAGAGCTTGGGCGTTCATGATGGACTTTCCTCAACTTCACTTCGTCTTTAATAAATAAAAGACCCGATATTCAGTATAGCATACTCAATATCGGGTCTGTATTTGAAGTTTAAAGTGTGGTTAAAGACTTTTTATACGATTATTTGTAGTTCTCGTCTTGTAAGCCACATTCAAAATTCTTCGCGTCTTCACGGCAACGGAATTGCCATAACAATTTCATCATGCGCTTGTCATAGATTCCTTTAGCGGTCAGATTAATGCGTGCTTCACGCATTAACTTTTGGTAGCCAGGTTTATCCGCAGCTGGCACTTCCATCCAGTATTTTTGTGGAATATCGGCTTTCATTTTCCCCAAAATACCAAAGGCACGTGGTAACTGTGCTTTTACCCATTCTCGAGATTTTTGACCAAAACCAGCTGGAAATTTATCAGGATGGATAATTAAATTACCCGTGACTTGCAGAATTGGATAATTGACAATCGCCCCTTTGGTTCCTAAACCTTTATGTAGTTCTAAAGGCTTAAATGCTGCAGCTGGCGCACCAATAATATCGACCTGACCATTATTGAACTTAGCGCCAAAGTTCGTAATATCTGAGCTTACCGCTTGTGCACCAACTTGTGATGCCATAATTTTTTGTGCTTCATCGTAATCTAAAACAGCGATTTTCTTACCTGCAGCTTTGGCCACCGTATTGATATTACGGTCATTCACAAGTAAGTAAGCATCCCCCACGGGTATTACACCTACGACTTCATACTTGCCATTGACCATCGCTTTGGCAAAAGCTGGACTGGCTAAGCCCTGCATAACTTTCACAGCAAGCTTGAGATCAGTAATTGCACCAATCGCATCTAACGAGCCAGTAAATTGATTAAACTGACGACCACGCATTCCCGTGATACTCACACCATCACATTTTCCTGCTTTAAAATCTTCTGCAATCACCGCTTCATTCGTTCCAACTTTAAGCTCAATATCAGCACCCCAAGTTTTTGCAGCAAGCTGATAATCCTTCATCAATGCATAGACATCGCCACTTTTACCCACGATATCGAATACACAAATTGTCTGTTTTGCCTGAGCACCTGCAGATACGGCTGCAACCCCTGCGGCAAGTAATAGAGTTCTAAACCATTGCATTTTATTCTTCCTTTGCATCTATGCTGATTGTTGTTAAATCCCAATCAAAATCAAAAGATTGGCACATATCTTGTGATATGGATTAACCAATAAATATATGTTTTTATACAGCCATGTTTAATCATCCTGATTCAAACATATTTTTAAATCTCACGATTTCATTTAATTTTTTATATCTTTGTATGATTACGGTCTTTGCAAATCAAGACAATGGCTGAAATGACATCTTATAAAAAACAAAAAGCCTAGATTAATCTAGGCTTTAAGTCTTGGTTATGGCGATTATGGATTATTCACCCGGTAATGCACATTCAAAGTTCGCTTTATCTACTGAACAGCGCGCTTTCTTCAATACAGACATCATACTTGCATCGTAAATACCACGTTTGGTTAAGTCTAGACGACCGTCACGCAATAACTTTTGGTATTTCAAGTTATCTTCTGCACTTAAATTCATTTTGTACTTCGCTGGAATCTCAGCTTCATAACGCTTGATCATAGCGAATGCTTTTGGAAGTTGCTTCACAAAGTAATCACGAGATTTTTGACCAAAACCAGCTGGGAATTTCTCTGGACGAAGAACAAGATCCGCAGTGACTTGTAGTACAGGGAAGTTAAACATTGCACCATTTGAACCTAAGCCTTTGCTTAACTCTAATGGTTTGTAAGCATACGCAGGCGCACCCACCATATCTACTTGGCCGTTATTAAATTTAGCAGCAAAGTTAGAAATATCAGAAAGTACCGCTTGCGCGCCTACACGTTGAACCATGATTTTTTGCGCATCGTCATAACCCAATACAGCGAATTTTTTACCCGCTGCTTTTTCAATTGAGTTAATGCTCTTGTCACGTACGAAAATGTAAGCAGCACCTAATGGTGCAATACCACCGATTTCATACTTGTTACCACCCAAATTGGTGGTCATTTTCGCTGCATTACGAGCATCCAATACATAAGTAATTGCACGTTGTGCAACTTCATTGCTCGGTGCACCGCCCAATGAATCGACTGAACCTGCAAATTTGTTATATGGACGAGCACGCATTGCTGTCATCGCAACAGCAGCACATTTACCCGCTTTGAAGTTATTGTCTGCAACCTGTTCATCCGTGATTGCAAGTAGGTTGACATCAGCGCCCCAGCCTTTCGCTGCGAGTGCCCAGTCTTGCATCATTTTGTATGATTCACCTGACTTTCCTAATAAGTCGAATACACACACATCTATTGCTGCTTGAGTAGAAGCAGATACACCAAAGATCGAAGTTGCTGCAAGAGCAAGTGCAATTTTTTTCATATTTTTCATCCTTTCACAAACTTTATGTTTGTCTCCTTGTTCGAAGCAAATATTAATCATGTTTTTTGAAAAAAAATAGAGCTTATACTCTATTTTTATGACTAGATTGTTTACTTTTTACCCTCTTTTATCTATTTCTATTATTTTCATAGGCAATTTTGTTATATATGCCTAATTTTATGTATAGATTTAGATCTATGCAGTTATTCTCCTTTTTTATTCACCACTCAAAGTACACTCAAAGTTGGTCCGTTCAACCGTACAACGGGCACGCTTCAGCACATTCATCATACTCGCATCGTACACGCCTTGCTTGGTTAAATTCATACGCCCATCCCGTAACATTTTTTGGTAACGAGTTTTATCTTCATTGGTCAAAGTAATCTTTTTGGCATTCATTCCCGCTTCTAAACGTTGCACCATGGCAAAGTTGCTCGGCAGTTTATTCACAAACCATTGACGTGACTGAGTACCAAAACCATTTGGAAATTGTGTAGGGCGAATAATCAAGTCACCCGTGATATTCACCACTGGGAAATTAAACAATGCACCATTGACCAGACCTTTACTGATTTCTAAAGGTTTATACGCATAAGCAGGTGCGGCAATCACATCCACTTGCCCACTATTAAATTTTTTCACAAAATCAGAAATATCCGAGGGCACAGCGACCAGATCGATACTTTCAACTATGGCCTTTTGCGCTTGATCATAATGCAGATAGGCAAATTTTTTGCCTTTGGCTTTTTCAATGGTGTCGATCTTTTTGTCTCGAACGAAAATATAAGCCAGCCCAACTTGGATAATTCCTGCAACTTCAAATTTATCACCATTCACCGTTGCAGTTAAACGATGCTGATTACGTTTATCTAGCACGTAGGTAATCGCCTTTTGCGCAATCGCATTACTGGTGACTGCTCCAACGGCATCAACCGAGCCTGCAAATTTATTATATTTACGCGCACGCATCGAGGTCATATAGACCCCATCACATTTACCTGCATCAAAATCTTTTTCTGCTTTTTCTTCATCTTGATAAGGAATAAGCTCAACATCCCCCTGCCAAGTTTTAGAAGCCAGCTTCCATTCTTCAATCAGTTTATAAGACTCCCCAGCCTTACCCAATAAATCAAAAACACAAATTTGTTGTTTTGCCTGTACAGGAGTGGTCATGACAAATAGAGCTGCAGTGCTCAATGCCCAAAGTCCTTTTTTCATCTTGTTTTCCCTTTATTGCTTTATTGCACAATTTTCCATCAGCGCTCACCCAATATAGTCAGATTTCGACCAAAAGAATAGCGCTTTTATATACATGCGTCGGGTTTCCATCAGTTTTAACAATCTCGATCACAGTATTCACAACTAAGACCTAGACCGACTAATTAAAAGAAGAATAAACCCGCCCACTATTCCCCACCTAAGGTGCATTCAAAATTGGTGCGATCTACAGTACAGCGGGCACGTTTAAGCACACTCATCATACTGGCATCGTAAATACCGCGTTTGGTCAATCCCATTCGCGCTTCACGCAAGATTTGCTGATAACGGGTTTTATCTTCAGTACTCAGATTCATTTTGTATTTGGCTGGTAATTCTGATTCAAGACGTTGGATCAGAGCAAAATTGGTATTGAGACGACCTAAAAACCATGCTCGGGAGCTTTGCCCAAAATTACTGGAGAATTTTTCAGGACGAATGATTAAATCCATGGTCATATTCACCGCAGGGAAAGTAATAATCGCCCCATCATTACCCAACCCTTTATGCAGTTCTAAGGGCTTATAAGCATAGGCAGGCGCAGCCATAATATCGGCCTGACCATTGTTAAACTTTTTGGCAATGTCAGATACATCAGACGGTACTGCTTGCCCGCCTAAGCTTTTAACTACAATTTTTTGTGCTTCATCATAGCCAAGAACCGCAAATTTTTTTCCTTTGATTTGCTCAATGGTATTCATTTTCTTGTCTTTGACAAAAATATAAGCCAGCCCGATTTGTGAAATGCCTGCGACCTCATAGCTTTCATTATCAACCGTGCTAATCAAACGGCGTTGATTGCGTTTGTCTAAAGCAAAACTAATTGCTTTTTGGGCAATGGCATAACTTGGAACAGCGCCAATCGCATCAATGGAGCCTGCAAACTTGTTATAACGGCGTGCACGCATTGAGGTCATATAGACCCCATCACATCTGCCTTGCTCAAAATCATTTTCAGCCAGTGCTTCGTTTTGATAACTCACCAAAAATATATCACCGCGCCATGCTTTGGCAGCTAATGCCCACTCCTCCATGGCCTTATAGGCTTCACCCGATTTACCTAATAGATCAAAAACACAAATCTTGGTCGCTGCATGTGTTTCTGTATAGCTCCCCAAAACCAGCATTGCCCCCAATGCAAGAATTCCCTTCTTCATCCTTAAATCCTATGACTCTACTTTTAATCTTGTTGCTTATTTTTTCATATTATTTAAATAATAATCTGATTCGCATCACAAAAATAGAGCTTTTACTCTATTTATTCATTAGTTGATTAACTCAATTCGAATAACTTGATCTTAAATATAAAAATTTGCATTCATGGGCGATCACCTTAAAATGCAGCTATCTATTTGCTACTTTGCATGCTCATGATCCAATTTGACCAAGTTTCATTACGCCGTGGTGGGCGAGTTCTATTCCAAAAAGCATCAATGCAGCTTCATCCAGGCTGGAAAATTGGTCTTACTGGGGTGAATGGTGCAGGTAAATCGACCCTATTCGCTGCATTTTTAGGAGACTTGGTTGCAGATGAAGGTAATCTGACGCGCCCTGCGGTGTGGACTGTGGCGCATATGGCGCAAGAAATTAAAGCCTTGGAAATGCCAGCGATTGATTTTGTGCTGTCAGGCGATGAAGAATATTGGGATATTCAAGAAAAATTAGCGCATCCAGATCAACTCAGTAATGATGACTTGGCACGACTGCATGGTCGTTTTGACGAGATTCATGGCTATGCGGCGCCTGCCAAAGCAGCACAATTGATGGCAGGTCTCGGCTTTCTCGATCATCAATTAAAATTAAATGTCGCGAGCTTCTCGGGCGGTTGGCGGATGCGTTTAAACTTGGCACGTACTTTGATGAGTCGTTCAGACCTATTGTTACTGGATGAGCCAACCAACCACTTGGACTTAGATGCAATCCTATGGTTAGAAGACTGGCTCAAAGCTTATGAAGGGACACTGGTGCTGATTTCACATGACCGTGATTTCCTTGATGCCATTACCGATCATATTCTACATATTGAAAATCAAGAACTGACCTTATATACAGGTAATTATTCCACTTTTGAAACCACTCGTAGTGAACGCTTAGCGCAACAACAGCAAGCGTTTGAAAAGCAGCAAGAAACGCGTGCCCATCTGCAAAAGTTTATTGACCGCTTTAAAGCCAAGGCCACCAAAGCCCGCCAAGCACAAAGTCGAATTAAACAGTTAGAGCGCATGCAGCAACTCGCACCAGCACATATCGATACACCATTTACCTTTAGTTTCCGTGAACCTACTAAGATGAGTTCACCGCTGCTGAGTCTGGATGCTGCTACGATTGGTTACGGCGATAAAATCATTGCTGAAAAAATTCGTCTGCAAATCACGCCAAGCTCACGTATTGGTTTACTCGGGATGAACGGTGCGGGTAAATCAACCTTAATCAAAACCCTTGTTGGTGATTTACCGCTACTTGCAGGGGAACGTAAGGCCTCTGAACTGCTCAATATTGGTTATTTTGCCCAGCATCAAATGGATGCGTTGGATGCCAATGCCAGCCCAATGCTGCAATTGGCACGTATTGCCGACAAACACATCAGTGAAGCTGCTTTACGCGCCTTTTTAGGTAGTTTTGGCTTTAGTGGCGAACGTATGGACACCCCATGTGAGAGCTTCTCTGGTGGTGAACGTGCACGTCTTGCTTTGGCACTCATCGTATGGCAGCGTCCAAACGTATTAATTCTAGATGAACCAACCAACCATTTAGACTTGGATATGCGCCTTGCACTAACCATGGCACTGCAAGACTTTGACGGTGCGGTGGTCTTGGTTTCCCACGAACGTCAATTGATTGCCAGTGTCTGTGATGATCTGCTGTTGGTTCATGCAGGGAAATGCACTGAATTTGAGGGTGACTTACAAGACTACGCCAAGTGGTTACGTGAAGCGCGCCAGCAACAGATCAATGCACAGAATGCATCACAGCAACAAAGTACAACGACCCAATCCCCTGCCGCAAAAATAGATAAAGAAGCTCAGCGTAAAGAAGCGGCCCGTCGCCGTGAAATAACCCGTCCAATTCGCAAAAATATCGAAAAAATCGAAGCTCAAATTGAAAAAGTTCAGCCACGTTTAGCCGATATTGAAAATGCCTTAGCGGATAGCGGCCTGTATGAGGCGAATCGTAAAGATGATTTGATCAAACTAATGAATGAACAAAATGAGCTCAAAGCGAAATTGGAACAGCATGAAGAGCAACTATTAGAGCTAATGATGCAATTGGAGGAGTTGGAAAGCTCTTTTGCAGATTAACTTGAATATTAATCCATACACGTCGTGATTTAGCGTGTATGGATTCATCTTACTGGGTTATTTATTTAATTTTCTTGACCTAAAAAATGCTCAGATACTTAAAAACACAATGAATATCATTAAAAGTGTCATGAATTTGTCGAGAATTTAAGATAAGGTAAAAATTAGAATTTTCTCAGAAAATTGAGCTTTAGCCTCAGGCTCGATATACTCAGCCCCCATTGTTGTAAATTTATAAGTGACCAATGAATCCTGAGGGTTAAATTCATTTCACATTTTTTGTACTTTAATTTGGTGAGTACTCTATTTTGGATCATACAAACTGAATGAATTCTTTAGATTTTATTTTTAATTTTGAACATATTCTGCCGGTCTTGGTTCAAGAGTACGGCTTATGGATCTATGCCATCCTTTTTCTGATTATTTTTTCAGAAACCGCTTTTGTTTTTATGTTCTTCTTACCTGGTGACAGTCTGTTACTCACCGTTGGTGCATTATGCTCTGTGGTTGAAATCATGCATCTTGGTTATATGATCAGCTTACTGTTCTTTGCAGCAGCATTGGGCTATATGGTGAACTACCATATTGGTCGTCATTTTGGTGATCGTATTTTTAATATGAAATCACGCTTTATTAAGCAAGAATATCTACAAAAGACCAATGTATTCTTTCTGAAACATGGCGGAAAAACCATTCTACTCGCCCGTTTTATTCCTTTTGCACGTTCATTTGCACCCTTGGCCGCGGGCTCAAGCAATATGAATTATAGCCATTTCGTTGTTTATAACATCTTGGGGGCTTTATTGTGGATCAGCGTACTGGTGACTGCTGGCTATTTATTTGGTCATGCATTAATTCAAGTGAGTGACTTTGTAGAAAGCTAACTCTCAGACTATATTGTTTGTTCTTATTCAGCAGGAAATATCTCTTTCCTGCTTTTTTTTAATCAATTTATTCCCTACTAAGTTTCACGTGGAACGTAAAAAACAATAGCAAATAGTAATGAAAATAATTATCAATAAAAATAGAATCACTGCATAAAAAATCTAATCTCAGGGACCAATGTACAAAACGGCATTGGAAGTTAGTTATGAAGCAAACCATATCTTCAGTTAAAAAAACCAATTCCCGTTGGTTCCGTATTAATTTATGGATTCACCGTTGGGTGAGTTTGGTGATCGCGATCCCTTTTGCGATTTTATCCATTACAGGGGTGATTCTGATCTTCCACGAAGAAATAGATCATGCCCTTGGTGTCGAACCTACAGCCCTACATTCTTCTTTACAACAGCAACGGCCACTAGCCGATTCAATTGCGACTGCGCAGAAGACTTACCCCAATGAGCACATTATCAGCACAGGCTATGATCCCGAACATCATCCTGGTGTACTCCTCATCGGGATGGCAAAACCTGAGCAAAGTTTTGAACAAGCACGTTGGCTATTTGCAGATATTGGTACTGCAACGCTGATTGATCGACCAAACGAACGAGATACCTTAACGGGATTTTTACTGGAATTACATGCCAATTGGTTTTTAGGTTTTATTGGACAATTGATTGGTGCACTGATTGCATTTTTAGTGTTCTTATCACTGGTTTCAGGATTAGTGGTATACGCACCTTATGTGAAAAAATTCTTTTTTGGGATTATCCGTTTTAGAAAGGGTCAACGCCTTTTACAACTGGATCTGCATAATTTGATTGGTTCAGCTGTACTCGGTTGGGCTTTGGTGGTGACGCTAACAGGCTTTTTACTGGGTTTTGGTACAGTTGCAATTGGAGTTTGGCAGATCACCGAACTGAAAACACTACAAGATAAATATCAGCATGCCCAAGTGATTCACCCTCATTTAACCATTGATCAGGTCTATGCCTCGGCTCAAAAAGGTGAAACAGATTGGCACCCCACTACTGTGTTCTATCCTAAAACTGAATACGCCACCCAAGGTCACTATATGGTGTTACTACAAGGCAATGAGGGCTTAAAAGAGAAGATGCTAAAAGTGGCATTGGTCAATGCAGAAACAGGACAAGTTGATACTGTTGAAGAATTACCAACCTATCTGAAAGCCATTTTACTGTCACAGCCATTACATTTTGGCAATTACGGTGGCATGCCATTAAAGATTTTATGGAGTCTATGTACCTTACTCACCTTATTTATCACTTTAAATGGCGCATGGTTATGGTGGGCAAAACGCCAACAAAAAGGTTTAAAAGGAGTCAACAATGCAACTGTGGAATAAGTTGAGTACTTTATGGCTACTCGCACTCTGTAGTATTTCAGGAATTGTTGGAATGCTATTGATGGACGGAATTGCGGATTATATTTTTCTCATTATCACCCTACTCCCAATCTTGATTGCAGGGTGGAGAGCTTATCTCCTACATGATCGTAAAAGATAAGCCATTATATTGAGTGCTATTGATGCCTAATTCGATTAAGCATCAATATCTGCATTTAACGCATTTTCTTCAATGAAGGCACGACGTGGTTCTACATCATCCCCCATTAAGCATGAGAACATGCGATCTGCTTCAATTGCATCATCAATGGTTACTTGCAACATATTACGGTTCTCAGGATCCATCGTGGTTTCCCAAAGTTGCTCAGCGTTCATCTCACCCAAACCTTTATAGCGTTGGATCATCATACCGCGACGAGAGTCTTGTAAAATGTGCTGCCACACTTGATGGAAGCTAGTGACCTGAATACGGCGATCACCTTTTTGTAGAAAAGCCCCTTCCTCAAGCAATTTAAACCAGCTTTTCGAGTTCTTCAGTAAACGCGCATATTCAGCAGAATTTAACAGACCTGCATCCAATAAATATGAATGCGGTAAGTTATGTACATAAACGGTGACTCGTGGCCAATAATGTGCTGATTTCTCACCTTGCGCATTTTCACGCTCAAACGCTTCTAAACTAATCTCAGGACGTAAGCTTGGTTGTAACTTTTCAATCGCAACACGTAATTGCTCAGCCCACGTTTCAACATAGTCACGTTCATGGTTGTGATCTGCTTTAAACGACTCAATCTCAAGCAAACCATCCAATAAACTTGCAGGATAACGTTGAGTTAAACGCTGTAAGCTCTTTTGCGAAACTTGATAGTCCGCAATAACCTTGGCTAATGCTTCACCTGTAATCGCTGGTGCATCCGCACTGATATGCAATGAAAGCTCATCAATGGCATTGGAAATCAAGAAGGTTTCCAGTGCATCATTGTCTTTCATATACTGCTCATGCTTACCTTTCTTCAGCTTATACAAAGGTGGCTGTGCAATATAGATATAGCCACGCTCAACCAATTCAGGCATTTGACGGAAGAAGAAGGTCAGTAACAATGTACGAATGTGTGAACCATCCACGTCCGCATCGGTCATGATGATGATTTTGTGATAACGCAACTTGTCTGGATTATATTCTTCCCGACCAATACCACAGCCCAAAGCGGTAATTAAAGTACCGACTTCTTGGCTTGAAATCATCTTGTCAAAACGCGCACGCTCAACGTTCAGAATTTTACCTTTCAACGGTAAAATTGCCTGCATCTTACGGTTACGACCTTGCTTGGCACTACCACCAGCAGAGTCACCCTCGACTAAATACAATTCAGACAATGCTGGATCTTTTTCCTGACAGTCTGCCAACTTACCTGGTAAGCCCGCAATATCCAAAGCACTCTTACGACGGGTCATTTCACGTGCTTTACGTGCTGCGTCACGCGCACGTGCTGCATCAATAATCTTGCCCGCAATCGATTTCGCCGCTTGAGGGTTTTCGAGCAAATATGCAGAAAACTCTTTGTTCATGGCTTGTTCAACCGCTGGCTTTACTTCACTCGAAACCAATTTCTCTTTTGTCTGTGAAGAGAATTTAGGATCAGGCACTTTCACTGAAATAATAGCGGTTAAGCCTTCACGCGCATCGTCACCTGTGACAGCAACTTTTTCTTTCTTCAATAAACTTTCATTTTCCATGTAGCTATTTAAGCCACGGGTCAATGCTGCACGGAAGCCTGCAAGGTGCGTACCACCATCTTTCTGTGGAATGTTGTTGGTAAAGCAACGAACATTTTCTTGATAGCTATCGTTCCACTGCAATGCAACTTCAACCCCGATGCCATTGTCTGCATCCATCGTGAAGTGGAAGATTTCATTGAGATGGGTTTTACCTTCGTTAATATATTTAACGAACTCAGATAAACCACCTTCATAATCGTAGACATGCTCAAGATTGACACGCTCATCACGCAGTACGATACGTACTCCTGCGTTAAGGAACGAAAGCTCACGTAAACGACGTGCCAAAATATCTACACTAAAAATGGTTTGGCTAAATGTCAGCTCACTTGGCCAGAAACGAACAGTTGTCCCCGATGTATCGGTTTCACCCACAACTTTTAATGAATATTGCGGATCGCCATGCGCGTATTCTTGCTCATGGATTTGACCAGCACGGTGAATGGTCAAATGCAATTTTTTAGATAAGGCATTTACAACCGATACACCTACACCGTGTAAACCACCCGAAACTTTATAGCTGTTGTCATCGAATTTACCACCCGCATGCAGGATGGTCAGAATCACTTCTGCCGCAGACACCCCTTCTTCAGGATGAATATCGGTTGGAATTCCACGACCGTTATCCGAAACGCTCACCGACTCATCTTCGTGAATGGTTACGATGATCTCGTCACAGTGTCCTGCTAAAGCTTCATCGATGGCGTTATCCACCACCTCAAACACCATATGATGTAAACCTGTACCATCATCAGTGTCACCGATGTACATGCCAGGACGTTTACGAACCGCGTCTAATCCACGTAATACTTTAATACTAGAGGAATCATAAGCCTTTTCATTTGTTTGTTCTGTTTGAGAGACTGATTGAGACTCTGAACTCATGGTTACTCCCTAGTAAATTCTAATCTATCCAAAAAAGAGGAAATAAAATTATGGCGCAGCGAGATGAACTTGGCCGTGAACAACGTGGAATAATTGAAAAGGAATCGACAAATCATGTAAGTGTTTTAATACCGACGTATGGTCTAAAGTGGTCATAAAAACTTGACTCCCCAATTGACTCAGTCGCTCAATTAAACGTTGTTGTGCAGCTAAATCTAACTCTGCTGTCAGATCATCTAATAATACCACAGTTTCCTTGTTACTCGCATGCAGCATTGCAATTTGTGACAGTTTTAATGCCATGATTAACAACTTTTTTTGTCCACGAGATAACACATCATCTGCATTACCAAACGGTGTTTTTAAGCGTAAATCTGCACGGTGGGGGCCATATTCGGTATAGCGACGATCAATATCTCTTTGATGCTGTTGTATCAGGTCCTGCAACAAGCCTTGCTCAGTATGAAAACCAGCATTGTATTCCAGCTCAATCTCAAGATTTGGTAATAATTGGCGTAAATCTTCATGAAAGAACTGATTCCATTGCTCCACAATTCCAACACGTTGCGAGTGCAAAATTTCGCCATAATCACTGAGCATTTTGTTCCACGGCTCTAAATCAGCCAGACTGAGATTACGCCGTGTTTTGAGTAAACTATTGCGCTGTTTTAATGCCCGAGAATAATACTGCCAAGCGAAATAAAACTCAGGTTCCACGTGGAACATCAACCAATCCAACAATTGTCGTCTGGGTTTAGCGCCATGATCAATAATATCGGTACTTTGCGGATCAATATGCTGTAGAGGCAGTAATTTCGCCAATTGACCTTGTGTCGCAATGGTATCGCCATTGACTTTGATTAACTGCTCACCTGAAGCCAATTTCTGCATACCAATACGTTCACTAGCGGATTGTGCAAACACAATCGCATCACCAGCATCATATTGAATGTAATGTTTCGGAATATGGGTACGGAATGAACGCCCTGTAGCCAATAAATGGATCGATTCAAGAATTGAGGTTTTTCCAGAACCGTTGGCTCCGTAAAAAATATTAAACGGTTGCAACTCATTGAGTGCAACCGCCTTTAAATTACGTACACGTTCGATATTTAAACGCGTGATTTGCATGATTTTAAACTCAAATAATCAATGCCCGTTAAACACGCATTGGCATGACAACATAAGTTTGATCAGGATGTGCAGGATCTTGGACAAGTACAGATTGATTGGCTTCGCTCATGCTCATTTTCACATCATCGCCATCTAACACACTCAATACATCCAGGATATATTGCGCATTAAATGACATTTCTAGAGGTGCATCTTGATATTGAATTGCAATATCTTCGACCGCCTCATCCTGTTCTGGGTTATTGGCACGCAACTGCAATGAATCTTGATTAAAATTCAAGAAAACGCCACGGAGTTTCTCATTACTTAAAATCGCAACACGCTGTAAAGATTGTTTAAACACATCATGTGCAATAAAGACATGCTTATCACCATTTTTAGGAATTACACGGCGATAATCAGGGAACTTTCCATCAATTAATTTAGTCGTAAAACGAACCGTAATATCACCCTGCTCTTTATCGCGGCTTGGTGTGTTAATGGTGACATTCAATAATTCACGCCCAATCAACAGCGTCAATTGTTCATCTTCAATACTTAGCAGACGTTGTAATTCACCTACAGCCTTACGCGGAACAATAGCCTGCATTGGTGATGCTGCTGTCGATGAAGCCAACACTTCACACAAAGCTAAACGATGTCCATCAGTAGTGACTGTACGTAATTGATTTTGATCAATTTCTAGCAAGGTTCCCGTCAAATAAAAACGTACATCTTGAACTGCCATTGCAAAGGCAGTTTTTTCAAATAATCGCTTCAATTCACGCTGCGTTACCTGAACTTGTGTCCCTTGGCTATTTTCAGTGGTGAGTAATGGATAATCTTCAGCTGGAAGTGTACCCAATACGAAACGGCTATTACCTGATTTTAAAATACAGCGCTGATCTTCAGTAATTTGTAGGTCAATTAATGCCGCTGTAGGAAGAGATTTACAAATTTCGACTAATTTACGCGCAGGAACTGTGGTTTCACCCGCTTCTAAGCATGCACCTTCAGCTAACGTTGTGCTTGCAACCAATTCAACTTCTAAGTCAGAGCCCGTAATGGTTAAGGCTTGTTGTGTGGTTTGAATTTTAACGTTTGAAAGAATATTCAAAGTATGGCGACGTTCTACAGCCCCCACCACATGTGATAAAACATTGACTAAACTTTCTTTAGCGATTTTCAAACGCACGATTTTATTCCTCTTACAACAGAAGCCGATATGAATGTTAGCAGTGTACTATGCTGCACTTAAAAGCAGTTTGCAACTCTGAAAAATAGATTAACTTTGTAACAAGCGAAGTAAATTTTTATAGTCTTCATTAAAAATTGGGTCTTCTTCCCGCAGACTGACCACTTTTTCGCAGGCATGCATCACGGTGCTGTGGTCACGACCACCAAAAGCCATACCAATTTCCGGGAAACTATCCCCAGTTAATTCACGTGCAAGTCCCATTGCCAACTGACGTGGGCGTGCATAAATACGAGTACGTTTTGGCCCAATCAGTTCTTTTAATGGGATTCGGAAGTATTCACTGACCACTCGCTGGATATTTTCCACACTAATGGTTCGTGCACGAATCGCCAACACATCTTTTAGAGATTCTCTGACGACATCTAAATCAATCGCGGTGCCTTTAAAACGTGAAATCGCCACGACTTTGTTCAATGCACCTTCAAGCTCACGTACATTCGCGACCACTTGCTGTGCAATAAATAAAGCACAATTTCGCGGTAATTCCACACCACTATTTTCCGCTTTTTTCAACAAAATTTCGATACGAGTTTCAATATCTGGTGGTTCAACCCCCACTGACAACCCCCACGAAAAGCGAGAAACCAAACGTGGATCAAGCTCGGTGAGTTCTTTTGGATAACGATCCGATGTTAAAATAATTTGTTTAGACTCATCAAGTAAGGCATTGAAAGTATAGAAGAACTCAACAAGACTAGCTTCTTTACCAGCCAATAAATGAATATCGTCGACCAATAACAAATCTAAAGAGCGGCAATTTTTCTTAAACTCTTCTACCTTGCCTTTTTGTAATGAACTGACAAAGTCTTGTACAAAACTTTCCGAGGTCATATACATCACTCTTGCATTTGGTTTGGCTTGTAACAGTGCATTGCCGACTGCTTGCATTAAGTGAGTTTTACCTAGACCTGTAGGACCATACAAGAATAAAGGGTTGTGTTGAGAAGCGCCTAACTGCGTTAAAACCTTACGACAAGTTTCAGCCGCCATCTGGTTAGAACGACCTTCCACAAATAAAGAGAACGTAAATAGAGGATTTAGCTGTCTTTTTTTCGGTATTTTAGTGACATTCTGACTTGGCTGTACCAAATCAGATTCTTTCTTAACTTTTACTGGAGCTGAAATAGGGATATTTGAGCTACTAGTTAAAGCAGCAGTCGTGGTAGCAGGTTGCTCATGAGACGACAGAATCGTCCCAGGACGAGAATCAACCAGAATCTCAACCTGACGCACACGGCCTTCAGACAATTGTTCCGCAAGAATTGAAATCAGTTCTAAATGATTATCTTGAATATAACGAGTCCAATAAGGGTTAGGTGCATATAAACGCATCACACCATCAACCTCTTCAGCAACCAAAGGACGAATCCACATCGCAAAGACGTTATCAGATAGCTCTTGTCGCAAGCGAGTTAAGCAGTCTGTCCAGAGCAT